>NZ_JBBIAB010000029.1 GCF_039634785.1 Tistrella mobilis
GCGCAGGTCGACGGAAAGAGCTTTCGCCATACAGGCTGGCCTCCTTCTCCAGCCTCTATCTTGAATCACAACTGACGGCTGAGGGGAATCCCCTGATTCCTATGCTGGGTAATTTGCTCTAGAGTTCATGCAACTGGTTGCATAAAAGCCGGAGCGCGCCGAGGATGACCGACGACCTGCCCACTCCCACCCCACTCTCCCCTGCCCACCTCTCCCCTGCCCCGCCCTCCCCTCCCCTCTCATCCGCTTTCCCGGCCCTCACCCGGCCGCTGGATCTGGGCTTCATGACCCTGCCCAACCGGGTGCTGATGGGCTCGATGCATCTGGGCCTGGAAGAGGCGCCGCAGGGGTTCGAGCGGATGGCCGCCTTCTATGCCGAACGGGCGCGCGGCGAAGTGGGGCTGATCGTGACCGGCGGCATCGCGCCCAATGAACGGGGCCGGCCGCTGCCCGGGGGTGCGATGCTGACCACCACCGACGAGGCCCGCCGCCACCGGATCGTGACCCACGCGGTGCATGCCGAAGGCGGCCGCATCGCCATGCAGATCCTGCATTTCGGCCGCTATGCCTATCATCCGGATCTGGTGGCGCCGAGTGCGGTGCGCGCGCCGATCAACCCTGCCCGCCCCCATGCGCTGACCGGTGCCGAGGTCGAGGAGACGATCGCGGATTTCGTGCGCTGCGCCGCCCTCGCCCGCGAGGCCGGCTATGACGGCGTCGAGATCATGGGATCGGAAGGCTATCTGATCAACGAGTTCATCGCCGCGCGCACCAACCACCGCGACGACGAGTGGGGCGGGCCCTACGAGAACCGGATCCGCTTCCCGGTCGAGATCGTCAGGCGGGTGCGGGAAAAGCTCGGCCCCGACTTCATCATCATCTACCGTCTGTCGATGCTGGATCTGGTAGAGGGCGGATCGACCTTCGAGGAGGTGGCGATCCTGGCCCGCGCCATCGAGGCGGCCGGAGCCACCATCATCAACACCGGCATCGGCTGGCACGAAGCGCGGGTGCCGACCATCGCGACCCGGGTGCCGCGCGGCGCCTTCGCCTGGGTGACGCAGCGGCTGAAGGGCATGGTCGGCCTGCCCCTGGTGGCGACCAACCGAATCAACACGCCGGAGCTGGCCGAACGGCTGCTGGCAGAGGGGGCCTGCGACATGGTGTCGATGGCCCGCCCCTTCCTGGCCGATGCCGATTTCGTGCGCAAGGCCCGCACCGGCCGCGCCGATGAGATCAACACCTGCATCGGCTGCAACCAGGCCTGCCTGGACCATACTTTCGGTGGCAAGATCACCTCCTGCCTGGTCAATCCGCGGGCCTGCAACGAGACTGAGCTGGTGATTGCGCCGACCGCGGCGCCGAAGCGGCTGGCCGTGGTCGGTGCCGGCCCGGCCGGGCTCGCCTTCGCCACCACCGCCGCCGAGCGTGGCCATCAGGTGACGCTGTTCGAGGCCGACGACCAGATCGGCGGCCAGTTCAACCTGGCCAAGACCATCCCGGGCAAGGAGGAGTTCCACGAGACGCTGCGCTATTTCCGCAAGCGGATCGAGGTGACGGGGGTGGCGCTGCGGACCGGCCACCGGGTGACGGCGGAGGAGCTGGCCACCGGCGGTTTCGACGCCGTGATCCTGGCGACCGGCGTGGTGCCGCGCGAGCCCGAGATTGCCGGGCGCGACCATCCGAAGGTGCTGGGCTATCTGGATGTGCTGCGCGACCGCAAGCCGGTGGGGGATCGGGTGGCGATCATCGGCGCCGGCGGCATCGGCTTCGACGTCGCCGAGCTGCTGACCCATGGCGAAACCCACGGACCCGATAGTATTAAAGATTTTTCCCGTGACTGGGGCGTGGACACCAACCCCGCGACGCCGGGCGGGCTGGGCAAGCCGGCCCCCCGCCCCGCCGCACGCCAGGTGCAGCTGCTCCAGCGCAAGGCCGGCCGGCCGGGCGCCGGGCTCGGCAAGACCACCGGCTGGATCCACCGCGCGGCCCTGCAGGCCCGGGGCGTGACCATGACCGGCGGCGTCACCTATGAGCGGATCGACGATGACGGGCTGGTGGTGACAGCGGGCGGCGAGACCCGGGTCATCCCCGCGGACAGCGTGGTGATCTGCGCCGGGCAGGAGCCGGAGCGCAGCCTGGCCGCGGCGCTGGAGGCGGCCGGCTGCACGGTTCATCTGATCGGCGGTGCCGATCTGGCCCTGGAACTCGACGCCAAGCGCGCCATCGACCAGGGCACACGCCTCGCCGCGACATTCTGACGTCAGAACTTCCCCAACAAGACCGATACGAGGAAACGCGCCATGACCGCTCTGCACATCCCCGAAGCCGCCGCCCCCGCCGTCAAAGCCTCGCTTCAGCTCTGGCACCAGATGATGGAGGCCCATGATCTCGGCCGCCTGCGCGAGATCGCCCATCCGGAGGCGGTGTTCCGCTCCCCCATGGCCCATAACGCCTATGCCTCTGCCGATGCGCTGGTGCTGGCGCTGAGCAATGTCATCGAGGTCTTCGAGGATTTTACCTATCACCGCAGCTTCGTGTCGGATGACGGGCTGGATGTGGTGCTGGAATTTTCGGCCACGGTCGACGGCCGCAGCCTGAAGGGCATCGACATGATCCGTTTCGATGCCGACGGGCTGATCCGGGATTTCGAGGTCATGGTCCGGCCGATGAGCGGGTTGCAGGCGCTGGGCGCCCGCATGGCGGCGCGGGTGGGCGGCAGCCTGCCGGCATTCAAGGCCAAGGCCTGATCCGCGGCCCAAACCTGATTCACGGCCCAAACCTGATCCACGGCCTTCCTCGGAGCCACGCATGCCCCCCTTTCATCCTGATTCCAGCGCCTGGCCCCGCCCGTGGTCGGCGCTGGAACCCGCATCCTTGCGCGATTTCCGGCCCGATCCGTCGCCGCCGGGCCTGGATGCCCTGTCGCGCGAGGCCGCGGCGCGCTTCGGCGATACCCAAGCCTTCGCCTTTCCGACCCCTGATGGCCGGCTCCAGAACCTGAGCTTCGCCGAGGTCGATGCCCTCACCGACCGGCTCGCCATGGGGTTCATGCACGTTCTCGGCGTCGCACCCGGTACCGTGGTTGCGATCAGACTGCCCAACTGCCTGCACTATCCGCTGGCGGTGCTTGCCGCCTGGAAGGCCGGTGCCATCGTCTCGAACGTCAATCCGCTCTACACCGCCCGGGAGCTCAATCATCAGCTGGAGGATTGCGGCGCCAGGGTACTGATCACGGCCCCGATCGGCCTGGACCAGCTTGAACAGGCCCTTGCGGATCCGAACCTCAGGGTGGTGATGATCACACCGGGCGAGGCCCTGCCCTTTGCAGAGCTTCTGGCGGGTGATGCCCCACCCTCCCCTCTCCGCCTGCCGCCTCGTACCCGTGATGCCGTGGCCCTCTACCAGTATACCGGCGGCACCACGGGGCGGTCGAAAGGCGCGATCCTGACCGATCGCAATCTGCGCGCGGTGCTGGGCCAGACATGGGCGCATCTGCCGGCCGAAGACGGTGCGCCGCAGCCGGGGGAGACCATCCTGACCCTGCTGCCGATGTACCATATCTTCGCTTTCACCCTGAATTTCCTGCTGTTTTTCCAGGCCGGCGCCCGCAACCTGCTGATCGCCAATCCGCGCCCGCTGGCCACACTGGAGCCGGTGTTCAGGGACCATCGCATCGACTGGACCACCGGGGTCGACACGCTTTTCGCCGGCCTGCTGGCGGAACCGTGGTTCATTGCCAACCCGCCACGGCTGCGCTTCGCCATCTCGGGCGGCACCGCCCTCCGGCCTGGCACCCATACCGCCTGGAGCAGCCGGGTCGGGCCGGTGCTGGAAGGCTATGGGATGACGGAAACCTGCTGCATCATCGCCTGCAACCAGGCCAATCCGGCCCTGGTCCGGCCGGGCACGGTCGGCATCCCGATCCCCGGCTGCGAGGTGCGCCTGGTCGATGACGACGGTCGTCCTACGGCCCCCGGGGTACCGGGGGAGATCCTGGTGGCCGGCGCGCATGTCGTCTCAGGCTATCTCAACGCACCAGCGCAGACCGCAGAGGCCTTCATCGATGGCTGGCTGCGCACCGGCGATATCGGCGTCTGGGAGGACGGGCGGCTCAAAATCGTCGACCGCAAGAAGGACATGATCCTGGTCTCAGGCTTCAATGTCTATCCGAACGAGGTCGAAGCGGTGATCGCCGAGCACCCGGCGGTTGTCGATGTGGCGGTCATCGGCGTCCCCGACGACACCACCGGCGAAGCCCTGCGCGCCTTCGTCTCCGTCAGCCGGGAGATTGAGGCGGCAGAGCTGATCGCCCATTGCCGCAAGGCACTCACCGCCTACAAAGTGCCGAAACAGGTGGTGTTCAGAGAGGCCCTGCCTAAATCCCCGGTGGGCAAAATCCTGCGGGCGGCCCTGCGTTAGAGCCATTTTCCGACACGCCGGCGCCCGGAAACCGGCGGGACGCGCGCTGTCGGCGGGTCAGTCCGCCAACAGAATCTCCAGAGCATCGACACAGAGATCAATCCAGTTGCTCTCGTGCCGGATGCCCGCCTTCAGCACCAGATGGCGAAGGCGGGCATCCCGCGTGGCCGGCGGCGGCGTGAAGTCCCGGGCCTCGATCTCGCGATAGCGGGCCAGCATGTCGCGGTGCCGCTGCAACCGGCTCCGGAGGTCCTCCGCCAGGCTGGTGGTGCCCAGAACCGCGGCAGCGCGCAGCCGCACCATCAACTCATCCCTCAGCGGCCGGGGCTCCGACACCTCATCCACCCAGCGTGCAAGCTCGGCGCGCCCGGCCGGCAGCACCCGGTAGGCCCGCGGCCGGCCGCGGCTCGCCTCGGGTTCCAGCGCCTCGATCAATCCCCCCGCCTCCAGCCGCGAGAGTTCCCGGTAGATCTGCTGATGGCTCGCCTGCCAGAAATAGCCGATCGAGCGGTCGAACCGGCCGGCCAGTTCCGACCCGGAACAGGGCCGCTCCAGCAGCGAGGTAAGCAGGGCATGGGGCAGGGACATCAAGGGCTCGGCTTTTGATGGGCAGCAGGCGCCGCCACTCTCCGGCTCCCGGCCGTCGACGTCAAGACCCGCGACCCTTAACGACGCTCTTCGGCAGCGCTGAACTCGTAACGCCAGGCGCTGAGTTTGATACGGCAGACCGCGGCCTCGATCATTATCGGGCCCTGATGTCCTGTTTCAGGGCGCGGAGATGCCTGGGGCGCACCCCACAGCTCTGTTCGTAAACACGCTTTCAGGCCTTACAGCCCTCTTTCCAACGCTGAACTCGTAACGCCACGCCTCATCGGATGCCATCGGTCATGGTCTGCCCTCGCGGTTCCCTCAGCGCCCCATTCTGACATCAGAACACAGTGCCGCCGTATCGTCTTCAGCGAAGCCCGCGACCATGTGGAAGGGGTCGCTGAAGCTGATACGCCCGGCCCGGTCGTTTATCGGCCCCGCGTTACAAATTCAGCGTGGTCCGCCTCTGCCGCTGATCCCCAGGCAGTTTGACGCAGGAAGCCCAGCCCCGGATGGTTCTATGATGACGGAACGGCCGGGCGATGGCATCGCCCGCCCCTGCCCGGCTTTCAAGATCAGGACGGCGCTGCCGAGGACGGACATGATGACCATCGACCTGCCGGACGGCACCGGGGCCGGCCCCCGGGTGCCGTGCCACCAGCCACCAGCGCCGGCGCTCCGCCGGGCGACGCTTCACGACGCCGCAGCGATCATCGATATCACGACGGCCGCCTACGCCCCCTGGATCCCGGTGATCGGGCGAGAGCCCGGGCCGATGGGTGACGATGTCCCTGCCCTGCTCGCCGATCCCGATGTCGAGGTCTGGCTGGCAGACGCTACCGGTCCGGCGGTCGGAACCGCGTCGGCTCCTGGCGGTCTGGTGATCCTGATGCCGGACACCGACCATCTCCTCTTGCACAGCATCGCAGTGGCGCCCTCGGCCCAGGGCACCGGTCTCGGCGGCCAGCTGCTCGCCTTCACCGAAGCCCGGGCGGCCGAACTGAAGCTCCCGGAGGTCCGGCTCTACACCCATGTGCTGATGGCACGGAATGTCGCGATCTATGCGCGCCACGGCTATGTCGAGACCGGGCGCCGGATCGATAACGGGTTCTCGCGGGTCTTCATGACCAAGCGCATCGGCTGACACAAGGGAGGCATCCACGCGGCCGGTCCAGCCTGATATGAGATCCGGAAGCGCGACACCGGAACGACAAACGGCAGGGCGCGAAGGCCCTGCCGTTTCAACTTCAGCGTCGCCGTTCTGCGTCAGCTTCCGCTGAGCAGGGCCTCGATATGATGCCGGACGATTTCGAGACGCTCACGCTCGGCGGCGCTCAGGGGCGTGCCACGATGGGCGGCGGCTTCAAGCGCAAGCGCCAGACGATCGAGCTGCCGCAGCGACAGCTTGCCCGGCGCCGTGCGCGTGGCAGCCGTTTCAACTTCAGCGTCGTGCTCGGGCAGCCTCGGGGGTTTGCCACTATCCTCGGCCCGAGCGGCGCGGAGGGCGCGGACCGTCAGCTTGCCCTCGAAGGCGAGGGCGACCAGGCGGTCGCGAACGGCCGGGGTCTCGATGCGGGCCAGCTCGACCAGCACATTCTTGGGCAGGGTCAGTTCTGACGTCAGAACCGCATCAAGCAGATCATCCGGCAAGGTGAGGATCCGGAGCACGCCGCTGATCTCGCTCTTGGCCTTGCCCAGAACGCCGGCGGCCTCGGCCTGGCTCCAGCCGCGGCCTTCGATCAGGCGGGCGAGCCCGCGTGCCTCGTCCACCGGCGACAGGTCAACGCGCTGCAGGTTTTCGATCAGCGCCGCGATCTCGGGATCGGCATCGTGCTCGATGGCAAGCAGCGTGGGCCATCCGTTCAGCCGTGCAGCACGGTAGCGCCGCTCACCGGCGACGATGACGTAGTGGCGCCGGTCGGCCGGATCGCGCCGCACCAGGATCGGCTGCAGCTGGCCGTGCTCTTCCATGGTGCGGGCCAGCTCGGCGATCGCCTCGTCGTCGATATGCTTGCGCGGCTGATCCGGGTCGGGGCTGATCTTGTCGATCGCCACTTCGAACGTGTGCTTGAACCGGCTGTTCTCGGTAACCAGCGTATCGGAGGCATCGGCGATCATCTCGCGCACGGCGCCGAGAATGGGGGAGGGGGCCTTGCGTCGCGGAGCCATCAGACCTCGTCCTCATCAATGCCGGCATAGCTGACATCGACATCAGCGCGGGGCAGGGGGGTGTCGCCGATGATGCCGGCGGCCAGTCGCAGATAGACCGAAGGTGCGGCACTCGACGGCGAGGCTTCAAGGGCGATGCGGCCATTGCGGGCGGCATGGCCAAAGACGGCGCTGTTCGGCACCGGCTCCAGCACCGGCGCGATATCGCCCATCGCCTGGACCAGATGGGCCAGCACTTCGCGGTCGACCGATTTCCGCCGCCCATACTGGGTGGGCAGGATACCGGCCAGCCGGAGGGCCGGGTTCAGTCGCCGCTGCACCTTGTTGATGGTGCCGAGAATAAGGCCCACACCCATGGTGTCGTAGGGTTCGGTGCGCACCGGGATCATCACGTCGTCGGCGGCCGCCAGCGACATCCAGGTCAGCATGCCCAGATTGGGCGGGGCATCGATGACGATGAAGTCATAGCGGTCGCGCACCTGCTCCAGCGCTTCGCGCAGGGTGATGTCGAAGCCGGGTTCGCGCCGGCCATCGGTCTCGGCCAGATCGATATGGCTGGCGGCAAGATCACAGAGCGGCGCCCGGTCGGGTATGATCTCTTCGCCGGCTTTGATGATGACCTCGGCGATCGGCACATCGCCCAGGATCACCTGCGCCATGGTCCGGCGCTGGCGATAGGCTTCGACGGCACCATCAGCCAGAAGGGCAACGGTGGCGGTGGCCTGGGGGTCCATATCGACCAGCAGCACCCGGTGATCCCCCCGGCTGAGGGCATAGGCCAGGTTCAGCGCGCTGGTGGTCTTGCCCACCCCGCCCTTCTGATTGGCGAAAACAATCGTCCGCGCCTCGCGCCCCTTGCCTTCGACCAGGCGGTTCAGCGCCATCGAGACATCCGCCGGGATCGGATCGCGGCCGTTTTCCCAGCGCGAAATCTTGGGCTTGTCATAGCTGCGGCCAAGCATCTGGTTCAGGGCTTCCTTCAGGTCGGCCTGGCTGAAGCGCAGCTGCTGGCGAAGTTCGCGCATACGTTCGCCGTTCATCGGGACAGCCTCATAAGGGGAGCCTTTCCGGATCGGATGATGGCCAGCCGGCGGGCGGCTGGAGCGTGACGGGATGGAAGCCGGTCTCGAGGGGGCGCGGTCCCCGTTACCGTTCGGCTGACAGCATCGCACGCCGCCATCAACGCATCAATCACGAAGTTGATGGTTGACCTGATTCCTGATGTGGCCGCGCACATCGGTCGCAGGCCGGGCGTTACCAATTCAGCGTCGGACTCCGACAATCTGGCCGTTGCCTGAAGATCGGGCGGCGGGCGTTTCAAAATCAGCGAGAGCTGTGCCAAAAGAGCCGGAGTCCCGCAGAATTCCGTGACTCCGGACGCTGAACTCGTAACGCTTCGGCTGCCGGCAGCAGGGGAGGGGAGGGGACCGGGCGTTACCAATTCAGCGTGAAGATGACGGCGTCACGACCTGATACCGCGTATCGACTTCAGCGTCGAAATCGGCGACCGGCTGTGGACGAAACCCGGTACCCGACTGCCGGGTGATGCCTTGAAGGGGGAGGGGAGGGGTTGATGCAGGTCTCCCGTTTTGGCCGGCATCACAGACCCTTGTCCCAGGTCGTTGAGATGGGGCGGGAGGCGCCTGGACGCTGATGGCATGTACCATGCTGTGTCACCCTATCGGTAAGAAAGATCTATAGGGGACTCTCTATAGGAAGGGGTATCGAGTTCAGCGTGGATAACCGGGGCAGGTGATTCGAGTTCAGCGCGGAGCGGGGCCCGCGACGTATCGAGATCAGCGCCGATGCGTTGCGTTTTCAGCGAAAGCCGGCCAACAGACCCCCGAACGTTACGAGTTCAGCGTGGAAAACCGAGGATATCCGCCATCTGTGGGGTAGCGACTGGCCGGGAACGGCAGGTGGGGCGGCGATGCGGCAACAACGCTGAACTTGAAACGGCGGTCATCCCCGCGTCATCATCCGACGGCAGGGCGCGGCAGCATCGCTGAACTTGTAACGGATTCGTGGTGCGGCGCCGTTGCGGGGGCCTGACGGACTTCCGTCCGGCGGCCCGTCCTGTGTAAAGTCGGATCGTGACGGATCAGGCATGAACGGGTCGCCCCTTCGGCAGGGGCCGGCCGAAACCATGCGCGGGGCACGACCATGTGAGGAGCATGGCGCCCGGCGCGTGAGCCCGGAGGTCGATATGGCGGACGTGCATCAGCAGCTCATGCTTCACGGCCTTGAACAGGTCATGGCGACGGCGGATTCTGCCGCCGAGCGGCGGCGGGTGCGCTGGGCCCACGAGATGATGTCGCTCGAGAACGAGACGATCAATTATCTCCATTCGGGTTTCGCCCAGGCGGCGCTGCCGCATCGTGAGCCGAAGAATCCGCTGGAGCCCTGGGTCCGCCGCAACGGCGCCTATCAGCTGATCATCCGCCCCGGCATCCTGCCGCTCAAGGACAAGATCGTCGACATCGGGGTGCCCTATGGCACCAAGGCGCGGCTGATCATGATCTATTTCCAGACCGAGGCGGTGCGCAGCCAGAGCCAGGTGGTCGATCTGGGGCCGACCATGGCCAGCTGGCTGCGCAAGATGGGTCTGTCGACCTCGGGCGGTCCGCGCGGTTCCTATGCGCCGGTTCGCGAGCAGGCGCTGCGCATCGCCCGGTGTGAGTTCACCATGCGCTTCGAACGCGGCAGCGCCGAGGCGCGGCTGGCCGATCAGCGCATCGTCGACGGCATGGATCTGTGGCGCGACGACAGCGATGCCGAGGACCTGTTCCGCACCGGCGGTGAATGGGTGCGGCATGTGAAGCTCTCCGAAGCCTTTTTCGAGCATCTGATGGAACACTCGGTGCCGCTGTCGGAAGAGGCGATCGCCCGGCTGAAGCATTCGAGCCTCGCCCTCGATCTCTATGTCTGGCTGACCTATCGGCTGCATGCGCTGAAGCGCGAGATCACCGTGCCCTGGCATGCGCTGTCGGATCATTTCGGCAGCGAGAGCGGCCACCGGGTTCTGGCCTTCCGCCTGAAGGAAGTGCTGAAGGACGTGCTCGCCGTCTATCCGGAAGCCAATGTGGAGGCGTCCGGCCGCGGCCTGGTGCTGAAGCCTTCGAAGCCGTCGGTGGCGGTGTCGAGCGTGGCGGTCAAACTGCCGAGCCGCCTGAAGCGCGCCTGAACTGGCGCCACCGATCCACGCGGCGCCAAAGATCCCGCAGCCTGCGTCACCACGCGCCGCGACGGTTCTGACATCTGAACATCACCGCCGCCCGGCTGCTCAGGTCTCGAGGCCGGGCAGGGCAATCTGAATCCGGGTGAGCATGTCGCCGGGGCTGACGGTCATCCGGCCGCCATGCCGCTCGATCGCTTCCGCCACCAGCGGCAGATTGACCCCCGTGCTGTCCGCCTGACGGATCGAGGGATCGACGTCATGGGCATCGGCCGTCGCCATGGTGTCGGCGCGGAGCATGACCGTAAGCCGTCCATCGGTTTCCACGTCGATATGCCCGGATCCGTCCTCTCGGGTTTTCGCCCGCAGCCGGATACCGCCGCCGGCGCGGCAGGCATGCAGGGCGTCGTCGAGCAGGCGCAGCATGGCCTGTTTCAGAATTGCGCCATCGGCGCGCAGGGGCGGCATGCCGGCGGGCATATCCACCTGCAGGGACAGACCGGCCCGTTCGGCGCGCTGACGAATGATGTCGAGCGGGGCATGGAGCAGGGCGGCCAGGTCCTGCAGGGCAGGCGCGATGGGCTGGGCATGGCCTTCGACCCGGGCGAGGTCGAGCAGGTCGTCGACCAGCCGTAACATCTCGCGGCCGCTGATATGAATGTCGTCGACATAGCGAAGATAGTGATCCATCGCCTGCGGCCCCAGGGCGCGCGTCCGGATCAGCTCTGAGAAGCCGATGATCGCGTTGAGCGGCGTGCGCAATTCATGGCTCATCCGCGCCAGGAACAGACGCCTTGCCGCCGCCACCGTCTCGGCCAGACGGTCGACATCGGCATCG
The DNA here is from genome assembly GCF_039634785.1 of Tistrella mobilis. NCBI lineage: Bacteria > Pseudomonadati > Pseudomonadota > Alphaproteobacteria > Geminicoccales > Geminicoccaceae > Tistrella > Tistrella mobilis. Next base: position 11,193 of record NZ_JBBIAB010000029.1, read on the forward strand.
ATATGCGCCATGGCCGCGCGCCGGACCATTTCGGCGTCATGGCGGCGATACTGGCCGACAACATCGTCCAGCGCCGGGGCGATGTCCGACCAGGCGGTCAGGGCCCGGGTGCGGCCGGCGGCATCAGGCATGCCCGACCAGCCGAGCACGACGCGCAGATCACCGGAATCAAGCACCAGAACCACGTCGACCATGGCGGCCGGCAGGCCCAGCGCCGCCGGGCGGATATTGGTGCCGATCGCCACCGGTCGGGCGCCGGCATTGGGCGCCACCCAGTCCGGCAGCTGAAAGATCGGCGCCGGGATGCCCGGGATCGGCACCGCCTTGCCCAGCCGCCGGACCGACCCATCGGCCTGCATCAGCAGAAGGACGGCCTGTTCCGCACCCGACAGGGCGGCAAGGCTTCGCAAAAGACCGTTCACGGCATGAGCCGTCGGCCTTCCCATCGGCAGGGCCGGATCCGGGCTATCGCGGTCGGTGGCTGCGTCGGTCATGGTCGTGGTCATCTGGCTGCTTCATCATTTATCTAAAATACACCCGAAACACAGTATACATTTAGGGTGTATTCAAGTAATTGCCGATTTGCGACAGAAATCGCGCATGCGTGCAAAATACGCCGAAAGTCTGCTCTTGTCTTCCTTCAAGTTGTCGACACCCTTCTCCGGCGGACCCGGCGGGTTCGCGCGCGGCTTGGCGTGGTTCCGGCCTGCCGCTATGATGTCCGCATCCGTTCCACGTCTGCTTCCGGTGCCCCGTCCGCATGACCACAGAGCCCGCCGCCCCGGCCGCCCCGGCCACCCGACCGCCGCGGCCCCGCGGAGATATCTGGATCCAGCGTCTGCTGTTGATCGAAGCGGCCTTTTGCCTGGCGCTGGCGGTGACGTCGGTGAAGCTGATCCCGTTTCGCCGGCTGGCGGCCTGGTCGTCGCGCCGGCCCGAGGGCGCCCGGCTGATGCCGCCCGACACCACCGATCTGGAGGTGCTGCGGGCGGATGCGGACTGGCGCCAGTCCTGGCGCATCGGCCGGCTGGTGGCGGTCGCGGCGCGCAAGGTGCCGTTCAAGGCGGTCTGCCTGCCTCAGGCGCTTGCCGGGCAGAGCATGCTCAGGCGTCGCGGCGTGCCGGTGGAGATCGTCTACGGTGTGAAGCGTGATACCGAAACCGGCGGCATCGCCGCCCATGCCTGGCTGGAATATCGCGGCCGGGGGTTTCTGGGCCACGAGGTGGCGCCGGATCACACGGAAATCGCCCGCTTTCCCTCAGACCGCGCCCGAGGCCCGGAATGACCACGGCCGCCTTTCGTCAGGGGCATTGACGGATGACTTGACATGCGGTTGCACCGGCGGCCATGCTGCACAGATGACGACCGCATCCTTCGCAGCCCTGCTGCCGGCCAACCTGCTTCGACTTCGCCGCCCGGCCTCCTGAGAGGTCGGGTGATCCGGCATGTCTGCCGGCCGAAGTGATCCAGCATCTGTCCGTCGTCTGAAGTCATCTCCCCCATGTGTACCGCCATATCCAGACCACCGGCCCGTGCCGGTGGCGCCTTGCGACCTCGTCTCCACTCTCTGCATGTCAATGTCCGGGACTATCTGGCCCGGTTCGATCTCGCACGTCGACTTAGCGCCGGCGGCCGGCGCAGCTGACGCCGATCGCCCGCATCCGAATGACGGCTGTCTCCGGCGGCCCAGGGCCCGCCGTACCCATATGTCGTGCAGAGACGAGAGCTTTCTTCATGTTGACCGCCCCGCAGACGAAATACCGCCCCGCCGCCACCATGCCCGACATGGCCGATCGGCAATGGCCCTCGCGCAGCATCACCCAGGCGCCGCGCTGGCTGTCCACCGACCTCCGCGACGGCAATCAGGCGCTGATGAACCCCATGGACGTCCCGGCGAAGCTGAAGCTGTTCCGGCATCTGGTCGCGATCGGCTTCAAGGAGATCGAGGTGGCGTTTCCGGCGGCCTCGGACACCGATTTCCGCTTCGTCCGGACGCTGATCGACGAGCGGCTGATCCCCGACGACGTCACCATTCAGGTGCTGACCCAGTCGCGCCCCGATCTGATCGCCCGCAGCTTCGACGCGCTGGAGGGCGTACCGCGGGCCTGCGTGCATCTCTACAACGCCATCGCGCCGGAATTCCGGCGGATGGTGTTCAATGGCGGCCGGGCCGAGGTCAAGGCGCTGGCGGTGGAAGGCACGCGGCAGATCCTGGCCGAAATGGCGCGCCGGCCGGGCACGCGGTGGACATATCAGTACTCGCCCGAAACCTTCAGTGCCACCGAGCCCGATTTCGCGATCGAGGTCTGTGCCGCGGTGATCGATCTGGTCCGGCCGACGCCCGAGGCAAAGATGATCATCAACCTGCCGGCCACGGTCGAGGTCTCGACCCCCAATATCTATGCCGACCGGATCGAGCATGTCTGCCGCACCATCCCCCGGCGGGATGCGGTGGTGATCAGCGTGCATCCGCATAACGATCGCGGCACCGGCGTCGCCGCGGCCGAACTGGCGGTGATGGCCGGCGCGGAGCGGGTGGAGGGCTGCCTGTTCGGCAATGGCGAACGCACCGGCAATGTCGATCTGGTGACGCTCGCGCTCAACCTCTACACCCAGGGCGTGGCGCCGGGGCTGGATTTCTCGGACATCGATGCCAGCGTGCGTGCGGCGACCGAGGCGACCGGCCTGCCGGTCCATCCTCGCCACCCCTATGCCGGCGACCTGGTCTTCACCGCCTTTTCGGGCTCGCATCAGGATGCCATCCGCAAGGGCTTCGCCGATTGGGAGCGGCGCAATACCGGCATCTGGGATCTGCCCTATCTGCCGATCGACCCGGCGGATCTGGGCCGGTCTTACGAGGCGGTGATCCGGGTGAACGGCCAGTCGGGCAAGGCCGGCGCCAGCTGGGTGCTGCAGCACACCCAGGGGCTGGAGCTGCCGCGCTTCGTGCAGATCGATTTCGCCCGCCGCCTGCAGCAGCTGGCCGACGAGACCGGCCGCGAACTCGCCGCCGCCGAAATCTGGGCCGCCTTCACGGATGCCTATATGGCGGGTGCCGGCCGTGCCATGCCCGACCGGCCCGATGCCGCCTGGACGGTGATGCGCGGCGAGGCCCATACCCGGCGCATCGACGGTGCGGCGGCGGGGGTCGCCGCCTATGTCGAAATCGGTGACGAGGCGGGGGCGAGGGCGATCGGGGTCGGCTTCGGCCGCGATCGCAGCGAGGCTGAAGCCCGGGCGGAATGTGCCGCGGCGGCGAAGGCCCGCATGGTCTGCTGAGCGGGTCGCCAGAGGTGCCGGACTGTGGCAGGATGCGGCACCTCTGGTTACTCGGGAGAGTGGAAATGCGCGTCATGATCATGGGGGCCGGCGGACTCGGCGGCTATCTCGCCGCCTGCCTTGCCCGGGCGGGGGCCGATGTCTCGGTTGTCGGGCGCGGCGCCCATCTCCAGGCCATGGCGCGCGACGGCCTGACCCTGGTCTCGGGCGGTGGAAAGGAAAGGGTCGCGGTGCGCGCCGCTGCCGATCCGCAGGCGGCGGGGCCGGCCGATCTGATCATCCTGGCGGTGAAGCTGTATGACGTGGAAGCGGCGGTTGCGGCCGTAGCACCCATGCTGGCCGAGGGCGGCGTGCTGGTGACGGTTCAGAACGGTGTCGACGCCCCGGCGATGGCGGCCCGGATCCTGGGGCCGGAGCGGGTGGCGGCGGCTGCCGCCTATGTCTCGGCCCGGATCGAGACGCCCGGGGTCGTGCTGCACACCGGCGCACATGCACGGCTGGATCTGGGCAGCCGGGCCGCACCGCCGGCGGTGATGGCGGCCATTGCCGATCTCGGCCGCCGCGCCGGGCTCGACGTGGTGGAGGCCCCGGATATCGAGACGGCACTCTGGGAGAAATTCACCTTCTTCTCGGCATCGAGCGGGGTGACCGCACTGACCCGCCTGCCGCTGGGGCCGCTGCGCGACGACCCGCTGACCGCCGGCCTGCTGACCCGGGCGATCGCCGAGGCGGCGGCGGTGGCGCGCGCATTGGGGGTGGCGGTGCCGGATGATCTGGAGGCCCGTACCGCCGCGGTCATGGCCGGCAAGTCACCGGCGCTGAAGCCGTCGCTGCTGGTGGATCTGGAGCGCGGCCGCCGGCTGGAAGTGGACTGGATTGCGGGCACCATCCACCGCGCCGGCCTTGCGACCGGCATCGATACCCCCGTCCAGTCCTGCATCTATGCCGCGCTTAAGCCTTTTTCTGGTGGTGGGCTGCCCGGCGAAAAAGCGCCGCCGGCGTCCAGTTGAGGCTGGTGCCCGGAAAATGGCCGTCCCCGGCCAGGCCGCTTTCGATCCGGTCCAGGGCGCCGGAAACGGCGCGATCGAGAATGGCCAGGCCGCGGCGCAGCCCGTCTTCCACGATGGTCAGTGGTGCCACAAGATGTTTTGCCGGTTCAGGCGTTGTATCCGCCGTCCACCGTCATGGCCGAGCCGGTCATGAAGCCGGCCGACGGTCCGGCCAGGAAGGTGACCGCGGCGGCGATGTCTTCCGGCCGGCCATAGCGGCCGAGCGGCGTGTGCGGGATGATCATCTGCGCCATCTCGCCATCGGCGGGGTTCATGTCGGTATCGATCGGGCCCGGCTGGACCAGATTGACGGTGATGCCCTGTGGCCCCGGCCTCAACGCCCTGTGTTGTCGGCGCTTTTCATCACATCGATAAACGCCCGAAGCGTCGCCGGCATGTGCCGGTTGCGGGGGTAGTAGAGCGCGAGACCGGGTATCGGTGGGCACCAGGGGTCGAGGACGGTCACCAGCTGCCCCGACGCCAGACGGGCCCGGGCGACGGGTTCCGGGACATAGGCAATGCCGTGTCCGGCCGCCGCGGCCTGTACCAGAAGATCGTTGTCGTCGAGGGTGAGGGTGCCCGGGACGTCGATGGTGACCTCGGCTCCGTGTCTTGAGAACTCCCACCGATAGCGCTTTCCGCTCGGCAGGCGCTGGCGGATGCAGGCATGGGCCTGAAGGTCGTCGGGGGTTTGGGGCGGTTCGCAGTTCTGGAGATAGGACGGGGCTGCAACCGCGATGAAGCGGATGTCGCCGCCGAATTTCACCGCGACCATGTCCCGCGGCACGGCTTCGAAAAGGCGCACGCCGGCATCGAACCCGTGCTCGACGATGTCGATCAGCCGGCCCTCGGAGACCAGATCAAGCTCGACCTCGGGATGCAGATCGAGGAAACGCGGGACGACCTGGTTCAGAAGGAATTCAGCGCCGCTCTTGTTGGCATTGATCCGCAGCAGGCCCCGCGGCGCCCCGCGCGCATCCGAGAGGGCATCGAGGGCCTGGTCGAGATCCTGAAGAACCGGATCGAGCCGTTCGAGGAGCTGCGCGCCGGCCGGGGTCAGCGACACGCTGCGCGTGGTGCGGTTGAGCAGGCGGATGCCCAGCTTCCGCTCCAGCCCGGTGATGGTGTGGCTGAGCGCCGAACGCGACACCCCCATGGCGTCGGCGGCCTTGCGAAAGCTGTGGTGGCCGGCCACGGCCGCGAAGGCGGCGAGGTCGTTCAGGCTGGGGCGCGTCATATGTGAAATTTCCTCACCAGGTCATCCCATCCTGGAAATCTTATCTCACCAATAAGCCCGATCTACCTTGGAGATGACCACCAGAAAGGTAATCCTCATGACGAAAACATGGGTCATCACCGGGGCATCCTCAGGGCTCGGCCTCGACATGGCGCGGCAGCTTCTTGCAAAAGGCGACAGTGTCGTCGCCACCACGCGCCGGGCGGATCCGCTGTCGGATTTGCAGCGGCAGTATGGGGACCGTCTCGACGTCGTTCGGCTCGATCTGACCGAGGTGTCGGAGATCTACGGCACCATCGACGATGCGTTCCGCCGGCATCCGCGGATCGATGTCGTCGTCAGCAATGCGGCCTATGGTCTGTTCGGCGCCGCCGAAGAGCTGACGACCGCGCAGATCGACCTGCAGATCGCCACCAACCTCGCCGGATCGATCCACCTGATCCGCGCCGCCCTGCCGCATCTCCGTCGCCAGGGCGGCGGGCGCATCCTGCGGGTCTCGTCTGAAGGCGGGCAGATCGCCTATCCCTGCTTCAGCCTCTATCACGCCACCAAATGGGGTATCGAAGGGTTCATCGAATCGGTCGCCCAGGAAGTGAAGCCCTTCGGGATCGATGTCATCATCGCGGAACCCGGCCCCACGGCGACGAATTTCGGGGCGAACCTCGTGCGCGCCGATGCACTGGATGTCTATGAGCAGACATCCGCCGGCGATGTGCGGCGCGCGATCGGCGATGGCAGTTTCGTGGTGAAGGGCGATGCGGCCCGAACCGTGGCTGCGATGATCGCTGCGGCCGAAAGTGCCGCCCCGCCGCTGCGGCTGACCCTGGGCAGCACGGCCTATGCCTCGGTCTCGGCGGCGCTTTCGGCGCGCCTGGCCGCTCTTGCCGCCCAGAAGGAGGTGGCGGAGTCGGCCGATCGTCCGGATCTCTGACGGGTGGCGGCGGCGGCCCGATCCCTCGCCGTCACCGGCTGCTCGCCTTCCTCATCTTTTCATAGCGCTTGTGCAGCCGGTCGCGGCGGAGCCTGGACAGGCGGCGGGTCCAGAAGATGCCGTCCAGCTGGTCGATTTCGTGCTGCAGGCAGATGGCGAGCAGGCCATCGGCCTCGGCCTCGTGTGCAGCACCTGTCAGGTCCTGCCAGGTGAGGCGGATGCGCGCCGGGCGTTCCACCTCTTCGCTGACGCCGGGCATGGAGATGCTGCCTTCTTCGTGGATCACGGTGTCGTCCGACGACCAGGTGATGCGCGGGTTGACATAGATGCGCACGTCTTCCGGGTGGTCGGCTGCCGGATCGCCGGCTTCCGCGTCCCCGGCTTCCGTGTCATTGGGCAATTCGATCACCACCAGGCGGTGCGGAAGGCCCAGATGCGGCGCGGTGATGCCGATGCCGGGGGCGTCGCGCATCGTGTCCAGCAGGTCGTCGGCCAGTGCGGCGAGGGCGGCATCGAAGCTGGTGACCTCGGCCGCGGGCGAGGTGAGGCGCGGGTCGGGAAACATCACGATCGGGCGGACAGGCATCGGGGGCTCCTGAGACCGGAAGGGCGGACGGCGTGGCCAGGATGTGCCACGATGGCGGCCGCATCGCAAGCCGGCATCCCCGCAGCCTGCCCCCGCTTCGGGCCCCGGTGCAACCATATGGGAGGGTCGCCGATGTTGAATGCCGTGCTCTGCCATGATCGAGGTATATCGGCAGGATCCCGGCCGACGCCGGGCGTGCTGCCATGATCGCGGGCGATCGCCCCCGCATCATCGGCTGGACGGTGGTGGCGATGATCGCCTTCGCGGCCAATTCGGTACTGTGCCGCTGGGCGCTGGACCGGACCGCGATCGATCCCGCCGCCTTCACCGGCATCCGGCTGGCCGCGGGCGCGGTGATGCTGTGGCTTTGTCTCCGAGCAGGCCGGCGGACCGGCGGGGGCGTCTGGCGCGGATCCTGGCCCGGATCCTGGTCAGGATCCTGGGCAGGGGCCGCGGCGCTGTCGGCCTATGCGGCGGCCTTCTCTTTCGCCTATGTCGGCCTGCCCGCCGCTTCAGGCGCGCTGCTGCTGTTCGGGGCGGTGCAGGTGACGATGATCGCGGCCGGGCTGATCCGCGGCGAGCGGCTGCGGCCGCTGCAATGGCTGGGGATCGCGCTGGCCGCGGGCGGGCTGGTGGCGCTGCTTGCCCCCGGGGCGCAGATATCGCAGGCGCCCGATCCGATTGCGGCGGTGCTGATGCTGGCGAGCGGCGCCGCCTGGGGCGCCTATTCGCTGATCGGCCGGCGGAGCCGCGATCCGCTGGCGACCACCGCCGGCAATTTCATGCGCAGCCTGCCGCTGGCGGTGCTGCTGCTGGTGCCGGCGCTGCTGCGGATGGAGATCGATCTGCAGGGCGTGGCGCTTGCGGTCGCCTCGGGTGCCGTTGCCTCGGGCCTCGGCTATGCCGTCTGGTATGCGGTGCTGCCGGCGCTGGGCGCCGCACAAGCGGCCTCGGTCCAGCTGTCGGTGCCGGTGATCGCGGCGCTCGGCGGCACGGTGCTGCTGGGCGAGGCGATCACCTGGCATCTGGTCGTGGTGTCGGTCGCGGTGCTGGGGGGGATCGCGCTGGTGATCAGGCCTGCTGCACGCGGCTGAGGAAGTCGCCCACCGCCCGTTGCAGCACCTCCTGTTCGTGGACCACCTCTTCGACCGAGCCGGTGACCTCGGTCGCGGCCCGGCCGGTTTCGCCGCTCGACCGGGCGACCTCGGCGATGATGTCCTGAACCTCGCCGGTGGCGGTCGCCACCTGCTGGACCGAGCCCGAGATTTCGCCGGTGGCGGCACCCTGTTCCTCCACCGCGGCGGCGATGGCGGCACTGTCCTGGTTGACCCTGCGGATCGCGGCCTGGACCTGATCCATCGACCCGGCGGCCTCGCCGGTGCGGCGCTGGATGTCGGCAACCAGCGCCGTGATTTCCTCGGTCGCCTTCGATGTCTGGTTGGCGAGGTTCTTCACCTCCGAGGCGACGACCGCGAAGCCCTTGCCGGCCTCTCCGGCACGGGCCGCCTCGATCGTGGCGTTGAGCGCCAGAAGATTGGTCTGGGCGGCGATGTCGGTGATCAGCCCGACGACGTCGCCGATCCGCCGCGCCGCTTCGACCAGCGCATCGAAGCTGCGACCGGTGGCCGCCACCTGATCCACCGCCTCTCGTGCACCGGTGGCGCTGGCCTGGACGCGGGCGCTGATTTCCGAGATCGAGGCCGCGAGTTCCTCGGTGGCCGCCGCCACGGTCTGCACGCTGGAGGCCGCCTCGGCGGTGGCCCCGGCGCCGGTGGTGGCACGTTCGCTGGCGGCATCGGCCAGCGCACGCATATGGCTGGCGGTGTTCCTGAGCGTGCGGCCGGCATGGCTGATGCCGGCGAGTGCCGCGGTCACCTCTCCCTCGAAACTGCGGCTGAGATCGCGGATGGTTTCGGCGCGGGCGATATCGCGGGCCCGGGCGGCGGCGGCTTCGGCTTCCAGCCGCTCGGCCTCGCGGGCGCTGACCCGCAGATCTTCGAGCGCGATGGCGAGCCGGCCGATTTCGTCGGGATGGCGCGGCGCGGGGACCGGGGTTTCGAAATCGCGCCCGCCCAGCCGGCCGACCGCGGTCATCAGGGTCGACATCGGCCGACGGAAGCGGCGGGCGATCACCACCAGGCCCAGAACCGACAGCGCGAGCGCGAGCGCCAGCCCGGCCAGGGTGAGGCCGAGATTACGGGTGGCGACCGACTGCCGGTCTTCCGCCAGCCGGACCGCTTCGTCGAGGGCTGCGGTGCTGATCGCCAGAATGGCGTCGAAGGGGCCGTTGCACATCGCCGTGTAGGCCCGTGCCTCCATGGCCGCCGTGCCGCTGCCGTCGAGGCCGGCGATCAGGGCATCCATGCGCGCCTGGGTGTCGGTCACCTGGCCGCGCGCGGTCCCCACCCGGGCGACGACCGCCGCGGGGGCGCCGGGGCGGGCGATCAGGGCATCGATGCCGGCAAGTGCGGCCCGCCAGCCGCCGATGCCGGCGGCCCAGGTGGTGCGGGTTTCGGGCGGGATCGGCGTGCTGGTGGCGACCAGCGGGCGGAGGAGAGAGCATTGGCCGCCGAACTGGTCACGCAGCTGCCAGGCGAAGCGGCGGATCTGGACCAGCTCGGCGATCGCCGGATCGGTCATGCGCAGCTCGTCGCCGATCAGGTCGGACAGGGCGAGCATGGCATTGACGCTGGCATAGACGCTCTCGCGCCAGGGGGAGCTGTCCGACAGCTGGCGCTGATCCCGCGGCCGGGCGGCAAGGGTATCGATGGTGGTCCGCTTCGCCTGCATCGCGGCAATGGCGGCGGTGACGGCCTCGGTGCCGCGGCGGGCCTCGTCCCCGGTCATCCGCCGGGCGAAATCGACGGCGCCGGCCGCCGCGGCATCGGCCTTGTCGCGGACCCGGGAGATCGTGGTCTGGGGGGCGTCTTCGGTGAGCAGGGCGGTCTGGACGGCGGCGATCTGTGCGCGGGTGTCGATCACGCCGGCGAACAGTGCCCGGTCGGTGCGGGCGGCATCCACCACCCGTTCGGCCGCGGCCCGATCCCACCAGGCATTGGTTGCCAGGATCAAGGCGGCCGCCAGCAGGCCGGCCAGCATGGCGAGCTGGATGGTGGTCAACAGCCCCGAAATCGATGTCTTGAACATCCCGCATCCCCCGCCCGGCGCCGCCTGGTTGTGTTTCTGCGGCCGTAGCTGAGTTTAGGAAGCAGGTGGTTACGTGGGTGTTAATGGTGTCGTGCCATGAAACCCTGACGGAAAGGCAGCCCGGGCGGCGGCGCGACGCTCTCAACACGCCGCCGTCCGGGCTGTAACACGCAGCCGGACCCGGACCGGCTGCGCGCGACCGGGGCCGGTCAGCGCGGGGGGAGGGGCTCCCGCGCCGGGACCCTGGTGTCGATACGGCCGGGCTCGTCCAGGAAGCGGATCGGCGTGCCGACATGGAGATTGCCCTCGGCATCGCGGATCAGCATCTCGCGGGCCTGAACCTGCGGTCGGGCGAAGGCCTCGGCCAGGTCGAGCAGGGGGGCGAAACACACGTCGCGGCCTTCGAACCAGGCCTCCCAATCGGCCCGGCTGCGGGTGCGGAAAACACCGCGCAGGAATGCCGTGGTCTCGGCATGGGCGGGGCCGGGCGGGCTGGAGGCGGCGGGGATCAGATCCTCGCGGCCGAGCGCCTTGAGCAGGGTTTCGACGAATTTATGCTCGCTGCCGCCCAGCACGATATGGTGACCGTCGGCGGTCTCGTAGATCTGATAGAACGAGCCGCCGCCCCATTGGCGCTGCTCCTTCACCACCGGCGGCCGACCGGTGGCGAACAGATCGCCGGTGGCATTGGGCAGCCAGGCCATGGTCGCATCCAGCATCGCGATATCGATATAGTCGCCGCGCCCGGTGGTCGTCCGCCGTAGCAGCGCCATCAGCACGCCGGCCAGGCCCAGCAGGGCCGCATTGGCATCGGCGACGGGGATATGCGGATGGGTGGGCTTGCCGTCCTGACCCAGATTGAGGCTGAGCACGCCGGCCAGCGCCTCGACCGCGATGTCATGGGCCGGGCGGTCGCGATCGGGCCCGGTCTGGCCGAAGGCCGAGATCGCGCAATAGACGATGCGCGGGTTGATCGCCCTCACCGTCTCGTAATCGATGCCGAGACGGGCGGCGACGCCGGGGCGGAAGGCCTCGACCATCACATCGGCCTCGGCCAGCATTTCGAACAGCCGCGCCTTGTCGTCGGGATGTTTGAGGTCGAGCGTGACGCAGCGCTTGCCGCGATGGGTGTTGCGGAACCAGACGCTGGTGCCGCCGGCCTTGGCGCCGATGTCGCGGGTCGGCTCCCCCGACGGCGGCTCGACCTTGATCACCTCGGCACCGTGATCGGCCATCACCATGGTGAGATACGGGCCGGGCAGGAACAGCGACAGGTCGACGACCTTAATGCCCTGAAGCTTCATGCCACGGCCCCTTCGGCACGCAGGGCGGCGATCGCGGCCGGATCGTAGCCAAGTTCGCCCAGCAGCGCATCGGTATCGGCACCGAGCCCGGGGCCGGGCTTTGCCTTCATCACCGCCCCATCCAGCCGGATGGGGTTGGAGAGCACCCGCATGCCCGGCTTTGCCGGATGGTCGACATTCTGGATGCCGCCGCGTTCGGCCAGGAACGGGTTGTCCAGCGCCTGGGCGAGGGAGAGCACCGGTGCCGCCGGCAGCCGGCCCGCGAAGGCGGCCACCCAGTCGGCCATGGTCCGGGTGGCGAAAACCGGATCCAGGATGGCGGCGAGGGCATCGCGGTTGCGGAAACGCGACGGCACGTCGGCGAAGCGCGGATCGGCGGCAAGATCGGGCAGGCCTGTGATCTCGCAGAGTGCGCGCCAGAATTTGGGCAGCATGCACATCACATAGATCGCCCCATCTGCCACCGGGAACTGCTCGCAGGGCACGACCGCGGGATGGCCGCCGCGCGGCCGCCGTTCGGTGGTGGTGCCCTCGTTCAGATACCAGATCGCCGGATAGGTCAGCTGGTGCACCGCGACATCGTAGAGGGTGACGTCGACATCGCGGCCGCGGCCGGTGCGCATGGCACCGAACAGGGCCGAGGTCAGCGCGAAGGCGGTGGTCAGCCCGGTCAGATAGTCGACCACCGACAGCCCCATCCGCGTGCCGCCGCCGTCCGGGTCGCCGGTCAGCGCAATGAAGCCGGCTTCGGCCTGCATCAGATAGTCATAGGCCGGCCAGGCCGCGCGCGGGCCGCTGCGGCCATAGCCCGACAGATGGGCGCAGACGATCGACGGCTTGACCGCCTTCAGCGCCTGATGGGTGATGCCGAGCTTGTCGGGCTGGTCGCCACGCAGATTGTTCATCACCGCATCGGCGGTTCCGACCAGCTTTTCGAACACCGCGCGGCCGGCGGGCGATTTGAGGTCGAGCGCGATGCTGCGCTTGCCCAGGTTGAAGGTCTGAAAGAACTGGCTGTCGTTCTCGCCCAGGAAATGCGGGCCGCTCTGGCGGGCGCTGTCGCCGCCCTTCTGCGTGCCTGAAGGCGTGGGCTCGATCTTGATGACCTCGGCGCCCATGTCGGAAAGATAGAGGCTGGCGAAGGGGCCGGCCCCGTACTGCTCGATCGCCAGCACCCGGATGCCGGCCAGCGGACGATCATCGTCCGCGGCCGGGCCGGTCGGGGTGGCGGCGGTGGGGATGTCGCCGCCGATGGTCATGCCGGGTTCCGCGCGATCAGCTGCTTGGCGATGATCATGCGCTGGATCTCGTTGGTGCCCTCGCCGATGCACATCAGCGGCGCGTCGCGGAAATAACGCTCGACGTCGTATTCCTTGGAATAGCCATAGCCGCCATGGATGCGCATCGCTTCCAGGCTGTTGGCGACCGCGGCCTCCGAGGCGAAATATTTGGCCATGCCGGCTTCCATGTCGCAGCGCTCGCCGCGGTCATAGGCGCGGGCGGCGTCATAGGTCAGCAGCCGTGCCGCCTGCAGACGGGTCGCCATCTCGCCCAGCTTCAGCTGGATTGCCTGATGCTCGGCGATCGGCTTGCCGAAGGTCTTGCGGATCTGGGCATAGCGCACCGAATCCTTCAGCGAGGCCGAGGCGAGGCCGCAGCCGCGGGCGGCGATGTTGATCCGGCCAAGCTCCAGCCCGCCCAGCGCCGCCTGCATGCCCTGGCCTTCCACACCGCCGATCAGCCGGTCGGCCGGGATGCGGTAGTCCTCGAAGACCAGTTCGGCCGAATCGATGCCCTTGTAGCCCAGCTTTTCCAGCTTCTTCGACACCGTGAAGCCGGGGCCCTTCTCGGCGATGAACATCGACATGCCCTTGTGGCGCGGGTTCGCCTCGGGGTCGGTCTTGACCAGCAGCGCGAAGCATGAACCTTCGATGCCGTTGGTGATCCAGGTCTTGGTACCGTTGACGATATAGTGGTCGCCATCGCGCCGCGCCCGGGTGCGGATGCCCTGAAGATCGGTGCCGGCATCGGGCTCGGTGAGCGCCAGGCCGCCGCGCAGGTCGCCGGTGGCGAATTTCGGCAGGTAATACGCCTTCTGTTCGGGCGTGCCCTGGCGGGCGACGCAGGCCGACATGATCAGATGGCTGTTGATGATGCCCGACAGCGACATCCAGGTCTCGGCGATGGTCTCGACGATCTTCGCATAGGTCGTCGCGTTCAGGCCCAGCCCGCCATATTCGACCGGAATGGTGGCGCCGAACAGGCCCAGCTCCTTCATCTGGGCGACGATTTCGTGCGGGTACTCATCGGCATGATCGAGCTTCAGCACATGGGGCCGCACATCGCGGGCGAGCCACTTGTCGATCGTGGCGAGGATCTCGCCGTCCTCGGTGTCGGCGGCAGCGGCGGTGGTCTGGTCAACCATGTCTCGGGTCTTTCGAAGGGCGCCTGAAGCGGCAGGGGGGTGGCGCCGGAGGAGGCGCCAAGGGTGCAACCTTAAATGTCCGGACAAATTATGGTCCGAAAAACGGCGCCGTCAATGCCCGACCGCAGCATGCGGTACAAAGCCCTGCCGGCGCCGCGGGAGAGGCGGTGGTCAGCCGTCCGAAACCATCAGCTTCGCGATCTGGCCGACATCGGTGACGTCTTCGATCTCGTCGACCATGCGCTCGATTTCGGCGCGGCGGGCATCCGGCACCGGCGGCACCGCCCAGCCGCAGCAGCGGGCGAATTTGGCGCGGTTCTCGGCATCGGTCAGCGGGGCCTCGGGATGGCCATAGACCTCCGGCAGGTCGATCACCCTGGCGCGGCCCGATGTCAGGCGGACGATCACCCGCTGCGGGGCCAGCGCGTTCTGATCGGGATTGCCGTCGTCGACCACGCTGATCCGCCTGGCATAGGCATGGATTTCGGGGTCGTTCAGCACGGTGTCGCCGGCGAATTCGGGCACGTCGACCCGGCCGCGCAGCAGCAGGGTGGCGGCCACGAAAGACAGGCAGAGCTTGGCGTAATTGGCCGGCGGATTGTCCAGATCGGGCCGGCCGACCAGCCGCTTCACCAGCGGCGGCGCCTGGATCTCGACCGAGGCGATGTCGGCGGCGGTGATCCCCTCGGCCATCACCTGACGCAGCCCGTCGAGCGCGCCATGGGTCAGCCGGCCGCTGGGGAAGGGCTTGTGCGACAGCCGGGCGATCTGCCAGACCCGGCCCAGTTCGTCGGGGATGACCTCGGGCGAATACTGGCCGAGTTCGAACAGGTTGTAATAGCCGTACTGGCCGGTGAGCACGTCATGCGGCCCGTCGAATCCCGCCTCGACCAGATCGGCCGAGGTGATGGCGGCACGGGCGTTGAAGCCGATCTGCAGCGGCAGCAGGCCCGAGCCTTCGGCATGGGGTTGCAGCGTGCCGGCGCATTGCCCGTACTGGATGCCATAGGCATCGGCCATCTGGGCGGCGGTAAAGCCCGCGGCACTGCCGATGGCCGAAACCGCGCCGAAGCCGCCGGCCACCGCCGGGCGGAAGAAGCGGATCGGCGCCGTGGTGGCGGACCCCAACAGGCCCGACATGTCGACGCCGACCGCAAGCGAGGTCAGCAGCTGGCGACCGTCGACCGGCCGGCCGCGACCGCCGGATCGCTCCGCCCAGGCGAAGAAGGCCGACAGAATGGTCGCCATCGGGTGGACGACGGCGCGTTCATGCACGCAGTCATATTCCAGGCAATGGATCAGATAGGCGTTCACCATCGCGGCCGAAGGGGCGGGCAGTTTCAGCCCGCTGCCCCAGACCGTCGCCTCTTCGCCCCGGCCCCAGGCCTCTGCCGCCCTGGAAATGCGGGCGAAATGGGGGCCCGAGGTGCCGGCCAGCCCGACCCCGATGGTGTCGAGCAGGAAGGTCTTGGCCTTGGCCACGGCAAGCGGCGGCAGATGTTCGTAACGGGTGCGCGCCACATGTGTCGCGAAGGCGTCGACGATACCGGTCGGCAGGGCGGGCGGGGAGGCGACGGTCATGAGGGGCTCCGCTGATTACTTGATCTGCATGTCGACGACCTTGCCGACGGTGGCGTTCCAGTCCGCCACGCAGTCGGCACCGCAGCGCGCGGCCCATTTGGGCAGCACCGCCTCGACCAGCGCCTTGCGGCGCAGGGCCTCGTCTTCAGGCCCCGGGTCGACGCGGGTCATGCCGGCCGGCTCTCCCAGCGGGCAGGGGCCGGTGGTGTTGCAGGCGATGCCCATGGCGTCTTCGTCCATGTTCAGCTGCCACATCCGCTCGTTGGCCTTGGCGAGTTCGGTTGTGATGAAGGTCTGAACGCTGTCGGGCAGCTTCTTCCAGCCGCCGATATTGGCGGCGGTGACACCGGCGCCGTAATTGATCGGCAGGGTGTAGAGATAGCGCGCGCCCTCGTTCCACTTGGCGCTGTAGCCGCCCAGCGTGCCGGTGATCGCGCAATCGATCGTGCCCTGGGCCAGCGCCTGCTGCACCTCGCCGAAGGCCATGTCGACCGGAGAGCCGCCGAAATAGCTGACGAAATCGCCCTGCGAGGCGCCCGAGGTGCGGATGCGCTTGCCCTTCAGATCCGCCAGGCCCTTGATCTCGCTCCGGCAATAGAGGATCTGGCTCTGGAAGGACTGCATGGTCAGGATTTCGATGCCGAACTTCTTGTTCAGGGCATCGTTCAGCGCCGGGCGGAAGGCTTCGGAAACCTTGCGGAAGGTCGCCATGTCGGGCGACAGGCCGGCGAGGTCGGTGCCGTCGTTGATCGGCGCGTCACCGGCATGATGGCCGAGCTGCGCGGTGGCGATCAGCGCCTGGCCGCGGCTCAGGATCCGGAAGACCTCGGGCCCCTTCAGGCCAAGCTCGTTCCAGGGCTTGAAGTTGACCGAGATCGCCCCGCCCGAGGCCTCGGGCAGTTCCTTCGTCCAGAACGGCGCCTCGATCTGGCGGCTCTGGGTGGTGATGCCCAGATTGCCGATCACGGTGATGTCGGTCTTGGGCAGATCCCGGGCGACGGCCGCCCCGGCGGCCAGCACGAGGCAGAGCCCCGCGCCGGCGGCAATGGCTTTCCCTGTCATGGTGTCGGTTTCCGTTGTTCTTGATGGGCCTGATGCTTGACGAGAGTCGACGGCCGGGCGGATGGTCACCCGCCCTTGAAGGCCGCCGGCAGCCAGAGGGCGAGATCGGGCCAGACGATCAGCAGCACGATCATCGCCATCATGACGAAGAGGAAGGGCAGGGAGCCTGCGACCACGTCGCGGAACGGCCCGCCGCCGCGCACCGCCTGGACGATGAACAGGTTCATGCCGACGGGGGGTGTGATCAGGGCCGCTTCGATCAGGATCACGAAGACGACGCCGAACCACAGCGGATCGAACCCGGCCTGAACCACGATCGGCACGATGATCGGCGTGGTCGCGATCATCATCGACAGCGTGTCCATGAAGCAGCCGAGGATCAGATAGAGCAGCACGATCGCGCCCAGGATCATCAACGGCGACAGGTCGAGATCGGCGATCAGGCCGGTGACGGCCGTGGTCAGCCCGATATTGACCATGACGAAGTTGAGGAAATAGGCCGCGAGCACGATGAACATGACCATGGCCGTGGTGCGCGCGGTGCCTTCGAAGGCGGCGAGCAGGGTGGCGCGGTCCAGCCTGCGACGGGCAGCGGCGATGGCGAAGGCACCGAGCAGGCCCAGCGCCGCGGCTTCGGTGGGGGTGGCGAGCCCGGCATAGATCGAGCCCACGACCAGGGCGAACAGCACCAGGATCGGCAGCAGCCCCAGCAGCCCCTTGAGCGTGGGGCGGTTGCCGGTCGACCGGCCGGCGAGGGCGGGGTTGATCAGGCAGGAGACGGCGATGATGCCGGAAAACAGCGCCGCCATCAGCAGCCCCGGCAGCATGCCCGCGGCATAAAGATCGCCCACCGAGACATCGGCCAGCACGCCGTAGAGGATCATGTTGATCGAGGGCGGGATCAGGATGCCCAGCGTGCCGCCGGCCGCGAGCGAGCCCAGGAACAGCGGCGGGTTGTAGCCCAGCCGGTTCATGTTGGGCACAGCCAGCGTGCTGATCGTCGCCGCGGTCGCGACCGACGAGCCGGAGGTGGCGGCGAACAGCGCGCAGGAGGCGATGTTGGTGTGCATGATGCCGCCGGGCACGCGGCTGACATAGGGGTCGATGCCGTCATAGGTTTCGGCCGCCACGCCCGAGCGCAGCAGCAGTTCACCCATCAGGATGAACATCGGCACCGAGGTCAGCAGAAAATCGGTCGAGGCCCCCCACATGATGTCGCCGAGCGCCGGCAGCGGCGACAGGAAGCCGTAGAGATCGCCCAGGATCACCGCCAGGATGCCGAGCGCCACGCCGACCGGCAGGCCCAGCGCCAGAAGGATCAGAAGGGAACCGCCTGCGACGCCGATCATCCTGCGGCCTCCATCTGAAGTTTGCCGGATCCGGCGCCCGCGTCATGGGCAAGGTCGGCGACCTCGGTGCCTTCGCCGCCGAAATCCGGCAGGCCCACGATGCGGCCGACCTCGGCATCGCGGCCGCGGACCAGGGCGACAAGGGCCAGCACCGCAAGCGCCAGGGCGATGAGCGCGAACCAGGTCATGCCGACCGCCCAGATCGCCTGCGGGATCCATTGTTGCAGCCCGAGGGGGGAATTGGAGATGGCGCCCAGCTCAGCACTCTGAACGGTCAGGTCCCAGGCATACCAGGCGATGGCACCGGCCACCGGTACGGTGGCGAGGATGGCGAAGACGTCCATCAGCGACCGCAGCCGCCCGCGGGTCAGCTTGACCAGCGGGTCGATACGGATATGGGCACGTTCGACCAGCGCGAAAGAGAGCCCGAAGGCGACCGTGGCGCCGAACAGATAGCGCGAGATTTCAAAGCTGTAGAAGGGGCTGGTCGACCAGATGTTGCGGGCGATCACGTCGCCGGCGATCAGCAGACCGGCCGCCAGGACCAGGATGCCGGCGATCCAGGCGGACCAGCGCGACAGTCGGATGATGAGGGTCATGAGGGCCGGCCTCCTTCGGCTTGGCCGCGCATGCGGCCGATGGCTGCGGGGGCGAAGCGGGTGACCGTGGCGGCCGGCCTCAGACCGGCGGCGGAACCTCGGCGGCGAAGTGGCGGGCCATGTCGAGCCGGCTGGTCACCCAGACATCGGGGCGGCTCGCCACATGGGCCATGAAGCGGTCGAGCGCCCATATCCGGCCCGGGCGGCCGATGATGCGCAGATGCAGGCCCAGCGACATCATCCGCGGTGCGTCCGCACCTTCCTCGTACAGCTGCTCGAAAGTGGCGATCGCATAGTCCAGCCACTGCTGCGGGGTATAGCCCGGCGCCAGCCAGAACTTCATGTCGTTGGTGTCCAGCGCATAGGGCATGATCACGATCGGCTTGGGGCCCCGGGCGGTTTCCACCACATCCCAGCGCGGCACGTCGTCGCTGTAATCGTCCATGTGATAGACGAAGCCTTCCTCGGCCAGCGTCTTGCGCAGGAAGGGCGTGTGCATGTAGCGCGACAGCCAGCCATGGGGGCGGGTGCCGGTGGTGGCCTCGATGCTGGCGATCGCCTTTTTCACGAAGTCCCGCTCGCGCTCTTCGCCATAGCTGAACTGGTGGATCCAGCGCCAGCCATGCGAACAGGCCTCGTGGCCACCCTTTGCGATCGCCTTCGCCAGTTCCGGTGCCTGTTCCAGCGCGGTGGCGGCGGCCGTGAAGGTCACCTTGAAGCCGTAGCGGTCCAGCAGCTTCAGCACCCGCGGGGCACCGGCGCGGATGCCGTAGTCGTAATTGCTTTCGTTGCCGTAATTCCGGATCGGAATCTTCAGCGATACGCCCAGCTCGTCGACCGGCTCGGGGCCCTTGTCGCCGCGCGCGATCGACATCTCCGCACCCTCTTCGACGTTCACGACGATCGACATCGCGAGCCGCGCGCCGTTCGGCCAACGGAAGCTCATCCCAGATCCCCTGCATGTGTTATTTGTCCGGACAACTCTCAGGCCGTGACGGCATGATGTCAACCGATTGTTTGCACGCCGCAGCACGCCCCGCCACAATCGGCGGCCGGAAACCGCTGCACCTCGCGCGGGGGTGAAGCCAGCCCGCGCAACCACACGCAACGGGCGGTGACCGGGAACCGCAAAGACCAGGAGGCGCGCCGATGTATATTCTGTTGTTGACCTATACGGCCCCGCTCGAGGCGGTGGATGCCGAGCTGGAGGCGCATAAGGCCTGGGTGGGCGAGCATTTCGCCACCGGCGCCTTCGTGCTGGCCGGCCGGCGGGTGCCGCGCAGCGGCGGCTTCATCCTGGCGACCGGCATCGGGCGGGAAGAGCTGGACCGGATCATCGCCGCCGATCCATTCGTGACCGCGGGCGTTGCGGTCTACGACGTTTACGAGGTGGCGCCGACCAGGGCGGCCGATGCGCTGAAGGGCCTGCTGCCGGCCGGTTGATCCGACCATCTTGCCGCGGCGGGGCAATTGTCTATGCTTATTCCGATCCCGCGGCGCCGGCCGCGGGCCACCGGTTTCGGGATGCCCCGCCGTGCCAGACGCGCCCGCCGCCTCGCTCCATCAGCGCATCTATGGCGACATAGAGGGCGGCATTCTGGGCGGCCGGCTGAAGCCGGGGGATCGCATCCCCTCTGAACACGAGCTGATGGAGGTCTATGGCTGCTCGCGCATGACCGTGAGCAAGGCCCTGACCGCACTGGCGGCGGCCGGGCTGATCGAGCGGCGACGCCGCGCCGGATCCTTCGTCACCCGCCCGCGGATCGAGCGCACGGTGATGGAGATCCAGGATTTCGCGGTGGAGGCGGCGCGCGCCGGCCGCAGCTACGCCTATGAACAGCTGTCGCGCGAGGTGCTGCGCCTGCCCGAAGCCCAGGGCAGTGCCTTCCCGGTGCCGGCCGGCACCGAGGTGTTGCGGATGGAAGGGCTGCACCGGATCGACGGGGTGGCGGTGGCGCTGGAACGGCGGCTGGTGATGCTGGATGCCGTGCCGGCGGCGCGGGGCATGGATTTCTCCGCCACGGCCCCCGGCCGCTGGCTGTTGCAGCAGGTGCCGTGGTCGGATGCCGTGCATGTGATCGGCGCGGGCCTTGCCGACGCGCCGACCGCACGGCTGCTCAACCTGGATCGCGGCGATGCGCTGCTGATCCTGGATCGCGAAACCCGGCAGGGGGCGCGGACCATCACCCAGGTCCGCCTGTTCCACCCCGCCGGGCTTTACCGGTTCGTCGGCCGGTTCAGCCCGGGCACCGCCGGCGGCTGATCGGCCGCCATCGCCCTGAGCTCGGTTTTCAGCACCTTGCCGTAATTGTTCTTGGGCAGGGCATCGACGAAGACATAGCGCTTCGGCCGCTTGAAGGCGGCGATCTGCTGCCGGCACCAGAGGTCGAGCGTGGCGGCATCTGCGGCGTCGGTGCCGGCGGTCACCACGAAGGCCACCACCCGCTCGCCCCAGTCGTCGTCATGCTCGCCGATCACCGCCACCTCGAACACGGCGGGGTGCAGCAGCAGGGCCTCTTCCACCTCGCGCGGGTAGATATTGGTGCCGCCCGAGATGATGACGTCCTTGGACCGGTCGGTGAGGTGCAGGAAGCCCTCGGCATCCAGATGGCCCAGATCGCCGGTGTGCAGCCAGCCATCCTTCAGGGTTTCGGCCGTCGCCTCGGGGCGGTTCCAGTAGCCGCGCATGACCGTGGGGCCCTCGACGCAGATCTCGCCGGTCTCTCCCGGCGCCAGCTCCCGGCCATCGGCATCGCGGATGCTGACCGCGACGGCGCCATGGGCGAAGCCGACCGAGGCGCGCCTGGCCTGCCAGTTCGGATGGCTGCGGTCGGCGACCAGCGCCCGGGGCAGGACCGAGATGGTCATCGGCGATTCGCCCTGGCCGTAGATCTGCACGAAGCGCGGCCCGAAGGCCGCCACCGCCTCGTCGATATCGGCCGCATACATCGGGCCGCCGCCATAGATGATCGTGCGGATGCCGCTGCCGTCATAGCCGGCGGCGCGGGCGGCGGTGACCAGCCGCTTGACCATGGTGGGGGCGGCGAAGAACACCAGATCGCCATGGCTGCGGGCCAGCGCCATGATCTCGGCCGGATCGAAGCCATGCGAGGCCGGCACCAGATGTGCGCCACCCGCACGGATCTGCGCAAACATATAGAGCCCCGCGCCGTGCGACATGGGTGCCGCATAAAGCATGTGGTCGCCGGCCCGTGGCTGATCGACGTCGAGCGCATAGCACAGCGTCATCTGGCGGAGATTGTCGTGGGTGAGCATCACCCCCTTGGGCCGACCGGTGGTGCCCGAGGTGTAGAACAGCCAGGCCAGATCGTTCCGGTCGCAGGCGACCGGTGCCGTGCGTGGGCCGCCCGTCGGCACCGGTGCGCCGAGGGCGAGTTCGGTGAGGCCCGGGCAGGCGCCCAGCACCTCGCCCGTGTCGGTGAAGGCGAGTTTCGCGCCGGAATCCCGGACGATCCAGGCGGCCTCGGCCGGGTGGAGCTTGCCGTTGATCGGCACCGCGACGGCGCCGATCCACCAGCAGGCATGCAGGGTTTCAAGATAGGCGGCCGCATTCTTGGCGAAGATCGCCACGCGGTCGCCCTTGACGATGCCGTGCACCCGGGCCAGGTGGCGGGCGCGGTCCGATACCGCGCCCGCCAGGCCGTCATAGCTCTGGTGCAGGCGATCGCCTTCGAACACCGCCGGCCGGTCGGGCCAGCAGAGGGCGGTCTGGTGGAGCCAGCTTGCGATGTTCATGCGGCTGCACTCAGGCCCGGTCGGCCTGCAGGATGGTGGCGTAATTGGCGACCGCCGCCCCGCCCATGTTGAAGGTGAGGCCCCATTCGGCGCCGGCCCGCTGCATCTCGCCGGCCTGGCCGGTGAGCTGACGGAAGCCCAGCGCCAGCATCGAGACACCGGTGGCGCCCACCGGATGGCCCTTGGCCTTGAGCCCGCCCGAAAGGTTGACCGGCAGCCTGCCGTCGGCGAAGACGGTGCCGTCTTCCAGCGCCCGCGCACCCTGGCCCTGGGGTGCCAGGCCCATGGCTTCATAGATCAGCAGTTCGGCGATGGTGAAGCAGTCATGGACCTCGGCGAAGTCCAGCTGCTCCAGGCCGATGCCGGCGGCGGCATAGGCGGCGCGGATCGCACGGGCCGGGCCCTCGAAGGCGATCAGGTCGCGCCCGGCCATCGGCAGGGTGTCCGAGACCTGCTCGGCGGCGGCGATGCGCACCCGCCGGGCGGCCGAGGCGGCATTGCCCTGCTCGCTGCTGAGCACGATCGCAGCCGCACCGTCGGTGACCAGAGAGCAGTCGCTGAGCCGGAGCGGCGGGGCGATCAGCTGGTTGCGCTCGCTCACCTCGCGGCAGAATTCGTAAGGCAGCGGCTTGTGCATCTGGGCCAGCGGGTTGGCCATGGCATTGGCATGGTTCTTCGCCGCGATCCGGGCCATGGCGTCCAGCGGGTCGCCATGGCGATCGGCATAGGCGCGGGCGGCGATGCCGAAGACCTGCGGGAAGCTGAGGGCGGCCTCTTCCGGGTCGTTCTGATAGCCGGCACCGGCGAGAGCCCGGGTGACGTCTTCAGTGGTGCGGTGGGTCATCTTTTCGGCGCCGACCACCAGCACGTTGCGGGCCTTGCCGGCGGCGATGCGCATCATGCCGGCCTGAAAGGCCGCCGCACCCGAGGCGCAGGCATTCTCGCAGCGCGAGGCGGGGGTGAAGCGCAGGGCAGGATCGGCACCCTTGACCAGCGACGAGGCGAAGCCGTCGGACACCAGGCCCGAATTGAAATGGCCCAGATAGATCGCATCGATCTCGGCCGGATCGATACCGGCCTCGTCGATCGCCTCACGCGCGGCTTCGACGATCAGCTCTTCCAGGGTCTGGGACAGGCGGCCGAAACGGGTATGGCCGCTGCCGGTGATGTAGATCTGCGGGTCCATGGGCGCTCTCCGCGTTCATTGTCTGACGGCTGCCATTATATGACAGACATCATTATTATTCGACAGCCGTGATGGGCCTGCCTCGCCCAACAGGTAAAGCTTTGCAGCGCGCCCGACAATCAGGGGATATACGTAGAAGGCTACGTAAGCGGGAGGATGGCGATGCAGCCGGAGGATCTGTCGACCGAAGGGCTGGAACTGGCCGGCTTCATGAACGCGCCGGTCGGCATCATGGTGCTGTCGCACCGCCGGATCCTGCGGGTGAACGCCGAGATCGAGGCGATCTTCGGCTGGCGCCGCACCGAGCTGGAGGGCCGGTCGGTGCGCATGCTCTACCCGTCGAGCGTCGATTACGAAAAGACCGGCGCCCGCTGGCATCGCTGGCTGGAGAACAGCCCCCGCTACGAGGACGAGCGGTTCATGCAGTGCAAAAGCGGCGAAATCATCTGGACCCGCGCCCGTGGCCGCACGCTCACCCCCGACGACCCGTTCCGCCTGATCGTCTGGACCTTCGACCGGCTTGAAGACCGGGCGCCGGGCTCGGCCGCGCTCACCCCGCGCGAACGCGAGGTGACCCGCTATGTGGTCAACGGCCTGACCAGCAAACAGATCGCCCAGGCGCTGGCCATCTCGCCACGCACGGTGGAGGTGCATCGCAGCGCGATCATGCGCAAGCTGGGCGTCGCCAACACTGCCGAGCTGATCGCCAAGGTCATCGTCGAGCGCTGACCGCCGCCAGCCCCGCCAGCTGCCGCCGCCAGAAGCTGCCATGGCGGTGCAGAAATATGCCGTCGGGGAAATGGTGACGGGCAGCATGGCTGATCGGGATCGCATCCCAGCCCAGATGTTCCACCGTCACCCTTGTGCCGTCCTCGACCGGGTCGAAGGCGACAGACACGCGGGTTTCCTGGTCGGCGGCGAAACTCGCCTGGCGCCAGGTCAGGGCCAGGCGGCCGGCTGTGCCCGGTGCGGGCGGGGCTTCCCAGGTCAGGATGCGACCGATCTCGAACCGGCCGCCATCGGGTTTTTCTTCGATCAACCGCCCCTCCGGCCCCTTCGGATCGAAGGTGAGCCGGCCGGGCGGGCCGGGGGTGAAGGCGAACAGCCCGTCCGCCTGCCACCAGAGGCCGATCTCGTCGGTGAAGGCGCGGAAGAACCGCGGCGTGGGTGCCGCGATGCGCAGCGCGACCAGGATTTTCGAGCCGGTCATTCTTCCGTCGCCTCCGCCTCCAGATGCGCCTTCAGGGCCAGCAGCTGGTGCGACCACATCCGCTCGGTCTCGTCGACCCAGGATTTGAGCGCCGAGAAGGGTTCGGGACGCAGCCGGTAGATCCGCACCCGGGCATCGAAATCGGGATGGCTTTCCTCGATCAGCCCCGCCCGACGCAGCGCCTTCAGGTGGCGGCTGGCCGCGGGCGGGCTGAGGCCGATGGCCTCGGCCAGCTCTCCCGCCCGCTGCGGGCGGGCGCGCAACAGCTCCACCACCTGCCGGCGATGCGGGTCGGCGAGGGCCGCAAGAACGGTGTCGAGAGAGGCGACGGCCGTCATTCGGGACCGGTCTCGAACCAGCCGTCGATCTTCAGCCCGCTCGCCGCCTCGGCCTCGGTGCGGCCGACGACGGCCACGGTCTGGCCGAAGCTCCAGACATGCCCCTCGGGGTCGCGGGCGCAATAGGTGAGATCGCCATAGAACTGCCGCTCCAGCGGCCGGGTGATCACCGCACCCGCCTTGACCGCCCGGTCGTGATGCGCCTCGATCCCGTCTTTCAGCTGAACATGCACGGTCTGGGTATTGCGCCCGCCGGTCTGGCGGGGGCTGGCGACGCCATCGGTCCAGATGGGGCCGATCATGACGTAGCCGTCGCCGAAGCTCATCTCGGAATGGGCGAGATTGCCGTCGGTATCGGTGACGACCAGGCTGCGCTCGAAGCCGAAGGCGGCCTCCAGCCAGTCGAGGGCGGCGAAGGGGTCTTCATAGAACACGGCGGACCCGAAGGTCGGCCGGCGGAAGGGGTCGTCCATGGCGGTCACTCCCTATCAGTTTCTGGTAATATTTAACGATAGGGTGAATTATATCGTCAAGGGGATTTTGAGGAGTCATCTGACGTTCACGGGTGTGGAGGATGATCTGCTGGCGCCGCTTGCGATGAAGGCTAGTGAAGGATGTCCAGACCACCATCGACTTCGCGGGAAGCCCCCTTTTACGCCGCAGGCGTCACGCTCCTCATCCGGCGGATCGCCAGTGCAGGGTGAGTTTCGATTCGGGCTCTCAACAACCGATGAGACTCGCCATGCATCAGAGTTAGCGCAAAGCGCATCGAATTTCTATGGATCTGCAACGATGATGTTCCGTGGCGCACTAAATCCTCTTGAATTGCAACATTCTGCGTGATATACGCATCGAACATAAGTTTTTCGCAACGAACCTCCGGGATGACGCAAGTGGATCACTTCTCAATTATCCAGGCCTTGTGCCGATCTGCGATGGCAGACCCATCCCCTGCGGTTCGCAAGCAGGTTGAACGGTTGCGCGTCGCTCTTGAGAAGGAAGGGAACGAGAAACAGGCAGCCTCGATCGCGGGCATCCTGGCAACGGCACAACGAGCTAAGGAAGTGGCCCCGAGCCGTATCGAACGGTCACGCGCTCAATTGACCGGCGAAACGCTCGGCCCTAACACGCCGGTGCCCGTTGATCGCGAAACCGCAGCCTCCCTGGCCCAGATTATGTTCCCAAACGATATTGCGTCGCGCCCACCCCTGTTCAATCCGACCGTGACCCAGGCAGTTGGAACGATCATCGAAGAGTGGGCAAACTTCGATGCCTTCGCCGACATCGGCATCGCGCCGTCCAAGACCTGCCTGATCTATGGCGCGCCGGGGACCGGTAAGACACGGCTTGCGCTTTGGATCGCGCGCGAGCTGAGCCTGCCCGTCGTGCTGGTTAAGCTCGATGGCTTGGTGTCATCCTTCCTCGGGACGACGGCACGCAACATCGGGAACCTGTTCGCTTTCGCCAACCGCTATCGCTGCGTGCTGCTGCTTGACGAGTTCGATGCGATCGCGAAGGTTCGCGACGACCCGCAGGAGGTCGGCGAGATCAAGCGCGTCGTGAACGCCCTGCTCCAGAACCTCGACTCGCGCCGCGACGTCGGATTCACGATCGGCATCACCAACCATCCGAAGCTGCTTGACCCCGCCGTCTGGCGGCGGTTCGAGGTGCAACTCGAGATCCCGAAGCCAGACTTTGAGATGCGCAAGGCGATCGCCTCGCATTTCATGCCTCCTATCATCGCACCTGATAGTCATCTGCGTCTGATCGCTTGGTTCACCGAAGGATCCACGGGTGCGGAGATCGAATCGCTCGTCCGCACCTATAAGAAGGCGATGGCCGTGCGCGAATCAGAGCGCCTCGACCTGCTCGGCACCCTCCGACAGTTCGCAACGCTCAACGCCGCGCGCGTGCAGAGCGAGCGCCGCGCCTTGCTATTCGAAGAGCCGACCACCCTGTTCCGTGCAATGCGCGATGATCCTATGCTCGGCTTCTCGATGACTGACATTGGAGAGATCGCTGGCAAGGACAAATCCACTGTCAGTCGCCAGCTCGGCAAGGCACTCAAGCACGACGAGGAGCGCTAAGCGATGGCAAGTCCGGTTCAAATCGTGCTCAATCCCGAGAACTACGAGGAAGCCCGGGAGGCTGGCGGTGGGGGTGGGCGCAAAGATTTCTTCGCTCACAAAGATCGAGAATTTGTCGCGCATCGGGCCGCCCTCATCAGCGAAATCGACTCCATCTCCGGTATTCTTTCCGCTCAAGCGCAGGGACCTGTTGGCTTTGCCAAGGTAATTCTCCGTCGTGAAGCTTGGGCAAAAAGCCATCGACCGGTGGCGACGCTGTTCCGCCCAGATCGCGTGCCAGTCGTTGGAGGCGGCGATCTCGGCGTCATGATCGTCGAAGTGCAGCCCAACACGCTTCAGCAGGTCGCGGCCGAAATGCAGAAGGCCGAAACTCACACTGAGATGCGTTTTGATCCCAAACGGGAGAAGGAAATCCCCTATCCCTCAAGCCGAAAGAGCGAGACAGGCGCGATCGAGCGCATCGAACTTTACGGCGCTGCCGACCGCCGCCGCTTCTCGGTCGAAGAGGCAGTCGCGTGGCTGTCCAATCCGATGACCGGTAGCGGCTATGAGGTCGAACTGTTCTATGCGGTTCCGCCTCGCGGCGATTGGGACCGGCTCGACACAGCCCATCGGAGGCTCGTCGAGTCTTTCCTTACCGGCTTCCGCGAACTCGGCTTTGGCGTATCGGTCGAACGCCTGTCGTATCTGCGTCGGCACCAGCCATTGCTTTCAGTGCGGGTCGACGAAGGCGCAGATGGCGCAGTCTTCTTGCTTCTCGATGGACCAGCAGGCGAACGCCGCAAGGTCCTTGCACCGTTTAGCGCTGATATCGACCGGCACATTCGGCTGCTGGCCTTCCTTGACAAACATCCCCTTGTTCGACGCATCGGACTGCCCGGCATCGTTGTCCGTTCGATGCCGCAGGCAGGTGAGGCTAGAGCCCGCCCCGCAGGCGTGACAATGCCGCTGCGCGACACACGGCGCAGCCATCCGCGCCTGGGCGTTATTGATGGCGGCATCAGCGAGGTGCTATCGGACTGGGTGATCGACCGGTGGGACATCCTCGCCAACGAGGACATGAACTATGACCACGGCACTTTCATCGGTGGGCTCGCGGTCGCCGGCGCTAGCCTGAATGGCTCGGAAAACTGCCCGGAAGCCGACGGCGCCGAATTGGTGGATATCGCGATATTCCCAAACGAAGCCAGTGGCTCTTTCGCAACCTACTATTCCGGCGGCCTTCCGCAGTTCTTTGACGAAATGGAGTCGGCTGTGACCGACGCGCGTGCACGCCACGACGTCCGCGTCTTCAACATGAGCCTCAACATCCTTCAGCCCGCTGCTCCTGACGCCTATAGCGCCCACGCCGTGCGGCTAGACCGGATCGCGGAGGACAATAATGCAGTGATCATCATGTCGGCCGGCAACACCCGGCCACAGGACTTGCGGTCGGAATGGTCGACCGATCCTGCAACCTCGCTCTCTGGGCTCGCTTTGGCCCGCAACGATGGACTTCTGACGCCCGCGGAAAGCGCTCGGAACGTCGCGGTCGCAGCAGTGAACCCTATCGGACATGACGGCTGCGTGGCGCGCGCGCCGGCTCGTTACAGTCGACGTGGTCCAGGGCTGCGCTCGGGCGTGAAGCCCGATCTTGCCCATATCGGCGGTTCGGGCACGCGGCACCCCGTTCTTGGCCACGGTCTGTTCTCGGTGTTGCCCGATGGCACAATCGTCGATGGTTGTGGCACCAGCTATGCAGCGCCGCTGGTCGCCAAGACCGCCGCGGCACTCGATCATGCCATCGAAGGCGAAGTTTCGCGTGAGACGTTGATTGGACTCCTCGTTCACAGCGCAAGATTGCCAGAGCCGCTTGCGCACAAGTTGTTGGCGCCTGTCGCTCGTGATCTCGTCGGGTTCGGTATACCGCCGTCGGCGGATCGCATTATGGAGACTGGCGATCACGCGATTACCCTGGTGTTCGCTTCGCGGATTCAACAGGGCCAGCAGATCAACTTCCGTTTCCCATGGCCGGCATCGCTCGTGAGCCCGGGCGGCAAATGCCGTGGCCATGCGCGATTGACCCTGGTCGCTACGCCGCCGCTCGATCCGCGTTTCGGTGCCGAGTTCGTCCGTGTGAACGTTAACGCCGCCCTACAGCAGGAACAGGACGGTGGCCGCTGGAAGGGCCGGCTCGATCCTCTCTACCTTCCCTCGAAACGGGAGTCGCCCGCCGTCGAGGCCGAACTGATTGAGCATGATCTGAAGTGGAGCCCGGTGAAGGTCTATGAGAAGACCTTCCCGCAGGGCGTGGGCCCGTCCTCAAACTGGCGCCTGTTCATCGACTATCTGACCCGCACCGGCGAAGTGATGCCCGAGGGCGGTGTGCCGTTCACGGCGATCATCACCATTAGCGACCCCGACGGCGAGAAGCCCGTCTTCAACGACATGCGCCAGAATCTCCAGTCACTTGGCACCACCATCGCGGATATCCGAACGGCTGCCCGCGTCACCTCGCGCGTTTAGAGATAAAACATCATAGGCGATATCGATTGGGACAATCTGCCGCCCCTCCACAGGGCCGACAAGCCTACAAGTGTGTGTACAAGGCGTTGCCAACGACGATGTGGCGTCGCGCTCGGCACGGTGCTCGGATGACCTTTGGTTCTCTGGGGACCACTAGCCGGCATGATACGACCGGTGTCGACCATGATGTCGCGTTGGCAGCATCGACCAGAGCCTCGGAAACTTGCACCCACTCCATCGCATCTACGCCGAGGATTGTGTCACGCCCGTGGCTTAGCTCGAGCGTGTCGCTCCAAGAACGTCTACATCCGGTCATCAATCGGCCAATTCCCTCCGACGCCCTCGGCCAGAAGCCTACTTCAACATGTCCTAATGATATATTCATATAGCATTATGCCATCACCCGCGCTAAGCTCCCTCCATGAGCGACACCGGGGGTGGGATCCGGGATATGGATGAAGGCGGAGCGGTCGGGGAAGGCGGGCGGGCGGCGCTGGGGCGCGAGGGGCCGACGCCGCTCTATCACCGGCTCTATGTCATCTTTCGCGAGAAGATTCTGGGTGGGGAGCTGCGCGACGGCGATGTGCTGCCGGCGGAGCTGGATATCGCGCGCGATTACGGCGTGTCGCGGATCACCGCCAAGCGGGCGCTGGACGATCTGGCGGCGGAAGGGCTGGTGTCGCGCCAGCGCGGCCGCGGCACCATGGTGACGCATCACTACCGGCCGGCGCCGATCCGGGCGCCGCTGGACGGGCTGATCGCGACCATTCAGAACATCGGCGCGCGGTCGGGCGTGCGGCTGGTGTCGCTGGCGCGCGTTGCGGCGCCGGCGGCGATCGCCGAGGAACTGACGATCGATCCGGGCACTGAACTGGTCGCGGCCGAGCGGGTGCGGTCGGCCGACGGGCGGCCCTTCGCGCTGCTTGCAACCCATACCCTGCCGGCCGCGGCCGCCGCCTTCACCGAGCGGAGCCTGGCGCATCGTCCGCGCCTGGGCCTGTTCGAGGAGGCGGGCTTCGCGGTTGCGGCCGCGCGTCAGAAGCTGTCGGCGCAGCTGGCCGACGACCGGCTGGCGGTGCTTCTGGAGGTCGAGCCCGGGGCGGCGCTGCTCCGGCTGACCCGAACCATGTACGACCAGGCCATGCGGCCCTTCGACCATCTGGTCTCGCTCTACGTGCCCGGCCGGTTCGAATACCGCATGGACCTGACCCGCAGCGACGACGAGGACGGCGGCTGGAAGCCCGCGCGCCTGTCGGTCGGCGAATGACGGATCAGACCGCATAAGAGATCAGAACGCGTCGGCGGCCATCGATACCGCCGGCCGGATGCATGCCTCTGGGAGACCACGTGACGTGAGTGCCATCGATCCCGTGACGCTGGCGGTGCTCGCCGGCCGCATGGAACAGATCGCCGACGAAATGGACGCGACCCTGTTCCGCAGCGCCTTCAACCCGATCATCGCCGAGGCGCATGACGCCTCCCACGGCCTTTACGATCCTTTGAGCGGCGCGACGCTGGTTCAGGGCAAGTCGGGACTGCCGATCTTCGTGGGCGTGATGGCCTTCGCGGTCAAATCGGTGATCGACAAGGCCGCCCACGACGGCGACCTGGAAGACGGCGACGTCTACATCTTCAACGAGGCCTATGCCGGCGGCACCCATTTCTCGGATATGCGGCTGGTCCGGCCCTATTTCCGTGACGGCCGGGTCTTCTGCTATCTGGCGTCGGTCGGCCATTGGCATGATGTCGGCGGCAATGTGCCGGGCAATTACAACCCGGTCGCGACCGAAGCCTTTCAGGAAGCGGTGGTCATCCCGCCGGTCAAGGTGATGCGGGCGGGGAAGCTCAACCGCGACATCGTCGACATCCTGCTGATGAATTCCCGCCAGCCCAATTCGGCCTTCGGCGACCTGAACGGCCAGCTGAACGCGCTGGATCTGGGCGTGAAGCGGCTGGATGCGCTGCTCGACGAATATGGCCCCGATCTGGTCAAGGCGGCGCTCGATGCGCTGGGCGACCGGGCCGAGACGCTGATGCGCGCCGCCATTTCGGGCCTGCCCGACGGCAGCTGGCAGGCCGAGGATTTCCTGGACAATGACGGCATTTCCGACGAGCCGCTGCCGATCCGGCTGACGCTGAC
Organism: Tistrella mobilis; assembly: GCF_039634785.1. Taxonomy (NCBI): domain Bacteria; kingdom Pseudomonadati; phylum Pseudomonadota; class Alphaproteobacteria; order Geminicoccales; family Geminicoccaceae; genus Tistrella; species Tistrella mobilis. Next base: position 42,964 of record NZ_JBBIAB010000029.1, read on the forward strand.
CATCAGGGGCGACCGGCTGACGCTCGATTTCACCGGCTCGGCCGGGCCGGCGCAGGGGCCGATCAACATCAGCCGCTCCACCTCCATCGCCTGCTGCTATGTGGCGATCAAGCACATCTTCCCGGACCTGCCGGCGAATGCGGGCGTGATGCGGCCGATCGACTTCGTGATCCCGGACAAGTCCCTGCTCTCGGCCGAATTCCCCAAGCCGGTCGGCGGCTATACCGAGACGATTTTGCGCATGATCGACGTGATCTTCGCAGCCTTCGCAAATGCCGCCCCCGACCGGGTGAACGGCAATGCCTATGGCACGATCAACGCCCTGTCGCTGGCCGGCCACCGGGCCGATGGCCGGCGCTGGGTGATGTTCTCTTTCTATGGCGGCGGGCTGGGCGGCAGCCCGGCGGGCGACGGGCTGAACCACGGCAATGCGCCGATCTCCACCGCCACCATCCCGCCGGTCGAGATTCTGGAAGCGGCCTATCCGGTGATGTTCACCGAATGGGCGCTGCGCCCCGACAGCGCCGGCCCCGGCCAGGCGCGCGGCGGCGTGGGTGCGGTCTACGAGATCGAGCTGCTGGAACAGGACGCCCAGGTCTTCCTGTTCGGCGAGCGCGGCAAGTTCGCGCCCAAGGGCGTGGTCGGCGGCGGCGAGGCGGCGCTCAACCGCTTTCACTATCAGCAGGATGACGGCTGGCACGAGCCGGAGAAGGTCTCCAAGACCATCGGCGTGAAGCTGGTCCGCGGCCAGCGGGTGCGGCTGGAAACCCCGGGCGGCGGCGGTTACGGTGACCCGGCGAAGCGCGACCCCCAGGCGATCGCCCGCGACATCCGGCTCGGCTACCTGACGCCCGAGGCGGCCGCCCGCGATTACGGCTACACGCCCGAATAACCCACGCCAGACACGGATATTGCGACCCATGAGCAAGGATTTCGTCATCGGCGTGGACGTCGGCGGCACCTTCACCGACGTCTTCTTCCTGAACGAGGCCGAGGGCACCGCCCAGGTTTCCAAGGTGCCGACCTCGCGCCCCGACCAGTCGGCGGGCTTTCTGGACGGCATCTCGACCCGGGTGCCCGACAAGGCGCGGATCGCCACCGTCGTTCACGGCACCACCGCCGGCACCAATGCGCTGCTGGAGCGCAAGGGCGCGCGGATCGGCGTGATCACCACGCGCGGCTTCCGCGACGTGCTGGAAATGCGCCGCCGCGACCGGCCCAAAACCTGGGGGCTTTGGGGCGCGTTCGAGCCGGTGGTGCCGCGCGATCTGCGCCGCGAGGTGCCCGAGCGCGTGCTGGCCGACGGCACGCTGCGCGAGGCGGTGGACCTGGCCGCGGTGGAGGCCGAGGCCCGTGCGCTGATCGAGGCGGGCTGTGCCGCCATCGCCATCCTGTTCGTCAACGCCTATGCCAACCCGGCCAATGAACGCGCAGCGGTGGCGGCGGTGCGCGCGCTCTGGCCCAACGACCATGTCACCTGCTCGACCGAGATCCTGCCCGAGATCCGCGAATTCGAGCGCTTTTCGACCACCGCGCTCAACGCCTATCTCCAGCCCGAGGTCGGCGGCTATCTGAAGCGGCTGGAAGATGCGCTGACCGCCGACGGTTTCGGCGGCGAATTCCTGATCGTGCAGTCCAATGGCGGCGTGATGTCGGTGGATACCGCCCGCCGCCTGCCGGTGCGGACCGCGCTGTCGGGCCCGGCGGCGGGCGTGATCGCGGCCGGCTATATCGCCGATCAGGCCGGCTTCCCCAACGTCATCACCGGCGATATCGGCGGCACCAGCTTCGACGTCTCGCTGATCGCCGACGGCCGCACCGTGCTGTCGCCCCAGACCTCGATCGATTACGGCATGGTCGTGCGCACGCCGATGATCGAGATCACCACCATCGGTGCCGGCGGCGGGTCGATCGCCTGGGTCGACAAGGGCGGGATGCTGAATATCGGCCCGGAAAGCGCCGGGTCGACCCCGGGCCCGGTCTGCTATGGCAATGGCGGCGACCGGCCGACGGTGACCGATGCCAATGTCGTGCTGGGCCGGATCAATGCCGACCGGCCGATCGGCGGCAAGCTTGCCCGGCTGGACCGCGAGGCGGCGCTGGCGGCGATCGAGGCACAGGTGGCCAGGCCGCTGGGGCTGGAGCCGATGGCGGCGGCCGAGGCCATCATCCGGGTGGCGAATTCGCGCATGGCCGGCGCCATCCGCCTGGTGTCGATCGAACGCGGCTACGACCCGAAGCGCTTTGCGCTGATGCCCTTCGGCGGCGGCGGCTCGCTGCATGTGGGCGCGCTGATGAAGGATGTCGGGCTGGGCCGGGCCCTGGTGCCGCGCTATCCGGGCGTCACCTCGGCGCTGGGTTGCGTGATCGCCGATATGCGTCACGACTATGTCCAGACGATCAATGCGGTGCTGGATGCGGTCGACCCCGCCATGCTGGCCGGGGCAATGCGCGAGCATGCGGCCGGCGGGCTGAAGCTGCTGGCGGCGGCGGGCGTGACCCTGGACGCCAAGACCGTGCGCTTCGAATTCGACATGGCCTATCTGGGCCAGACCCACACGGTGCCGGTGCCGTTCGAGATCGCGGTCGATGCGGCCGGCGATCCGGCGCCGTTCAGCATCGCCGACATCGCGGCCGCCTTCGAGGAGGCCTATCGCGGCGTTTATGGCCGGCTGCTGGAGGGCGGCACCATGCGGGTGCTGAACCTGCGCACCGCCGTGATCGGCACCCGGCCCAAATTCGATCTGGGCGTGCTGGCCCCCACCACCACAGGCGGCGCCGATCTGGCCCGCACCGGCACCCGGCCGGTCTATGTCGACGGCGCCTGGCACGATGCCGGCATCTATGCCCGGCTGGAGCTGCCGGTCGACAGCGTGGTGGAGGGGCCGGCGATCCTGGAACAGCCCGACACCACCATCTTCGTCGAACCCGACCTTTATGCCACGGTCGACCGGTTCGGCAACCTGGTCATCGCCCGCAAGAGCGACCGTGAGGGAGCCTGACCCATGGCCGATTTCTTCGCCGACTTCCAGCCCGCCCGCACCGCCCTGCTGATCGTCGACCTGCAGAACGACTTTCTGCACCCGGACGGCGCCTATGCCCGCGGCGGCGCCGGTGCGCCCGAAATCGCCGCCCTGCCGGCGCGGGTGAAGCCGGTGGCCGATGCCCTGCGCGCGGCCGGCGGCTTCGTCATCTCCACCCAGTTCACCCTGGTGCCCGGGCGGGGCGGCGAGCCGATGATCGCCGATCATCTGCGCCAGATCCGCCCCTTCCTGCGCCGGGGCGATTTTCTGCCCGGCGGCTGGGGCCATGCCCTGGTCGACGAGCTGCAGCCGGCCGATTTCACCGTCGAGAAGGTCGCCTACAGCGCCTTCTATCAGTCGCGGCTGGATTTCGTGCTGGCGCGTGCCGGCATCGACCGGCTGATCGCCTGCGGCATCGTCACCAATGGCGGCGTGGCGAGCACGGTGCGCGAGGCCCATGTCCGTGGCCTGCCCACACTGGTACTCTCCGACGGCTGTGCGGCGATGAAGCCGGATCTGCACGACGCCACCATCACCGTGCTCTCGTCCATCGGGCCGGTGATGAGCTGCGCCGAGGCCGAAACCCGCATCCGCGCCGCAATCTGAGCCCCCCGACCTGACCCGAGGACAACACCCCATGGCCCGTGAAACCCGCCCCGCCTTCCAGTGGGAAGATCCGCTGAACCTTGCCGGCGAGCTGTCGGAAGAGGAGCGGATGATCCGCGACACCGCGCATGACTACGCGCAGGAGAAGCTCCAGACCCGGGTGCTGGAGGCCAATCGTCACGAGATCTTCCATCGCGAGATCATGACCGAAATGGGCGCGCTGGGCCTGCTGGGCTGCACCCTGCCCGAGGAGTATGGCTGCGCGGGCCTGTCTTATGTGGCCTATGGCCTGGTGGCGCGCGAGGTGGAGCGGGTCGACAGCGGCTATCGCTCGGCGATGAGCGTGCAGTCCTCGCTGGTGATGTATCCGATCTATGCCTTCGGCACCGAAGAGCAGCGCCGCAAATACCTGCCGCGCCTGGCGACCGGCGAACTGGTCGGCTGCTTCGGCCTGACCGAGCCCGATGCCGGCTCGGACCCCTCGTCGATGCGCACCCGCGCCCGCAAGGTCGATGGCGGCTACGAGATTTCGGGCACCAAGACCTGGATCACCAATGCGCCGATCGCCGATGTCTTCGTGGTCTGGGCCAAGGATGATCACGGCTCGATCCGCGGCTTCGTGCTGGAAAAGGGCATGACGGGGCTGAGCGCGCCCAAGATCGAGGGCAAGTTCTCGCTGCGCGCCTCGATCACCGGCCAGATCGCCATGGATCAGGTCTTCGTGCCCGAAGAGAACGCCTTCCCCGAGGTCCGCGGCCTGACCGGCCCGTTCTCGTGTCTGAACAATGCCCGCTACGGCATCGCCTGGGGGGCGATGGGTGCTGCGGAATTCTGCTGGCATGCCGCGCGTCAGTACACCATGGACCGGATCATGTTCGGCCGGCCGCTGGCGGCCACCCAGCTGATCCAGAAGAAGCTGGCCGATATGCAGACGGAAATCGCGCTCGGCCTGACCGCGGCGCTGCAGCTGGGCCGGCTGAAGGATCGCGGCACCGCGGCGCCCGAGGCGATCAGCCTGCTGAAGCGCAACAATTGCGGCAAGGCGCTGGAGATTGCCCGGGTCGCCCGCGACATGCATGGCGGCAACGGCATCGCCGACGAGTATCATGTGATCCGTCACATGTGCAATCTGGAGGCCGTGAATACCTATGAAGGCACGCACGACGTCCATGCGCTGATCCTGGGCCGCGCCCAGACCGGCATCGCCGCCTTCGGCTGATCCGGCCTGCCGGCGACGCCTCCCGCCACTGGCCCCCCGCCACTGAACGCCCGACACTGAACCACGGAGCCCGACCCTATGGCGACCCCCCGAGCCGAAGGTGCCCTCTCTCACATCCGCGTGCTCGATCTCAGCCGCGTCCTTGCCGGCCCCTGGGCCAGCCAGATCCTTGGCGATCTGGGGGCGGAGGTGCTGAAGATCGAACGGCCGGGTGCGGGCGACGACACCCGCGGCTGGGGGCCGCCCTATGCCGAGGCGGCCGACGGTTCGGCGCGGGAGGCGGCCTATTTCCTGACCACCAACCGCAACAAATCCTCGGTCGCGATCGATATGGGCACCGCGGAGGGGGCGGCGCTGATCCGGCGTCTGGCCGCCGAATCGGATGTGGTGATCGAGAATTTCAAGGTCGGCGGTCTGAAGAAATACGGGCTCGACCAGGAGAGCCTCAGGGCGCTCAATCCGCGGCTGATCTATTGCTCGATCACCGGTTTCGGCCAGACGGGGCCCTACGCGCCGCGCGCCGGTTATGACTTCATGATCCAGGCCATGGGCGGGCTGATGTCGGTGACCGGAGAGCCCGACGAGGTGCCGGGTGGCGGGCCGGTCAAGGTGGGGGTCGCCCTGGTCGACGTGATGACCGGGCTTTATGCGACCATCGGCGTGCTGGCGGCGCTGGCCCATCGCGAGCGGACGGGGGCGGGGCAGCATATCGATCTGGCCCTGCTCGACGTCTCGGTCGCAACGCTCGCCAATCAGGCGATGAACTATCTGGTATCGGGCAAGGCGCCGGGGCGGATGGGCAATGCCCATCCCAATATCGTGCCCTATCAGGCCTTCGCGACCCAGGACGGCCATCTGGTGCTGGCGATCGGCAATGACGAGCAGTTCCGCCGCTTTGCCGCCGAGGCCGGCCATCCGGAGTGGGCAGCCGATCCGCGCTTTGCGACCAACGCCCAGCGCGTCGCCAACCGTGCCGCCCTGGTGCCGCTGGTGGCGGGGGCGGTCGCTACCCGCACCACCGACGACTGGATCGCGGCGCTGGAAAGCAAGGCCGTGCCCTGCGGGCCGATCAACACGCTCGACCGGGTGTTTGCCGATCCGCAGGTGCAGGCCCGCGGCCTGGCGCGGCAGATCGCCCATCCGGCGCTGGGATCGGTGCCGACGGTGGCCAATCCGCTCAATCTGTCGGCGACGCCGGTCGATTACGCCCGCGCAGCGCCCCGTCTCGGTGCCGATACCGACGAGACGCTGGGCCGGCTGCTGGGGCTGGATGCCGACGCCCTGGCCGACCTCCGCAAAAAAGGTGTCATCGGATGACCCTGCCCGCGACCGTTTCGGGGGCGCCGCGCACGGTGTTCGACCGGATCTGGGATGCGCATGTCGTGCAGGCCCATCCGGCCGGCCAGCGCCTGCTGTGGATCGACCGCCATTTCACCCATGAAGGCAGTTTCCATGCCTATGGCAAGCTGGCCGGGATGGGCCGGCGGGTGGCGCGGCCGGATCTGACCTTCGGGGTTGCCGATCATTACGTGCCGACCCGCAACCGCGATGCCGAGCCGGCGGACCCCGATGTCGGCCGGGTGATCCGGCTGCTGCGCGACAACACGGCGGCCAATGCGGTGCGGCTGTTCGATCTGGGCGACGAGGAACAGGGCATCGTCCATGTGGTCGGGCCCGAACAGGGGCTGACCCTGCCGGGGCTGACTATCGTCTGCGGCGACAGCCATACTTCCACCCATGGCGCCTTCGGTGCGTTGGCCTTCGGCATCGGTGCCTCGGAGGTCGCCCATGTGCTGGCGACCCAGACGCTGTGGCAGCGCCGGCCGAAGACCTTCCGGGTGCGGGTGGATGGCCGGCTGGGGACCGGCGTTTCGGCCAAGGATCTGATCCTGCACCTGATTTCGGTGATCGGTACCGATGGTGCCACCGGCCATGTGATCGAATATGCCGGGCCGGCGATCCGGGCGCTGGGCATGGAAGCGCGGATGACGGTGTGCAACATGTCGATCGAGGCCGGTGCCCGCGCCGGCATGATCGCCCCCGACGAGACCACCTTCGCCTGGCTGAAGGGCCGGCCTGCCGCCCCGGTGGGGGCGCTGTTCGATCGGGCGGTGGCGCATTGGTCGGCACTGCGCAGCGATGACGAGGCCGTCTTCGACCGCGAGATCGTGATCGACGGCAGCGCCGTTGCACCGGTCGTCACCTGGGGGACGGCGCCCGAAGAGGCGGTGGCGATCGACGGCCATGTGCCCGGCGATGCCGATCCGGCGACGCTCGATTATATGGGGCTGGTGCCGGGGCAGAAGCTGGAAGGCCTGCCGGTCGACCGGGTGTTCATCGGATCCTGCACCAATGGCCGGATCGAGGATCTGCGTGCGGCGGCGGCCCTGCTGAAAGGGCGGCGGCTGACGGTGCCGATGCTGGTCTCCCCCGGATCGGCCAGAGTGAAGCGCCAGGCCGAGGCGGAAGGCCTGGCCCGGATCTTCGTCGAGGCCGGGGCCGATTGGGTGGAGAGCGGCTGTTCGATGTGTGTGGGCATGAACGGGGATCTGGCGGCGCCGGGCGAGCGGGTGGCATCGACCACCAATCGCAATTTCCGCGGCCGCCAGGGGCCGGGGGCGCGCACCCATCTGATGAGCCCGGCCATGGCCGCAGCGGCGGGTGTGACCGGCCGGCTGGCCGATATCCGCCGGCTGGCGGAGGGCTGATCCCATGGCCCAGGCGACGCTCCGCCCGCTCACCCGGCTGACCGCGATTGCAGCACCACTGCCGCTTGCGAATGTCGATACCGACCAGCTGCTGCCGGCCCGCTTCATGCGCCGGCCGCGCGGCGATGGCTATCACCCCTATCTGCTGCACGATCTGGCCCATGATGCCGAGGGCCGGCCCGACCCGGATTTCGTGCTCAACCGCCCGGACTATGCCGGCGCCGGCATCCTGGTGGCGCGGCGCAATTTCGGCGGCGGCTCGTCGCGCGAGGGCGCCGTCTATGCCCTGGTCGATGCGGGTTTCCGGGTAGTGATCGCGCCCGGTTTCGGCGACATCTTCCGCGCCAATGCGCTGAAGAACGGCATGCTGCCGGTGGCGCTGGACGAGGCGGTGGTCGACCGGCTGCTGGCCGCCCTGGCCGCAAGCCCCGGTGCCACCATCTCGGTCGATCTGCCCGAACAGACCGTCACCCTGCCGATGGGGGCGGGCAGGGTCGAGGTCTTCGGCTTCGAGGTCGACCCCTTCCGCAAGGACCTGCTGGTCCGCGGCCTGGACGAGATCGGGCTGACCCTGTCGCTGGCGGAGGAGATTGCCCGATATGCCGCCGATCGTGCGGCAGCCGAACCCTGGGTGCTGCCCGGCGCCGGCTGAACGCCACCGCTTCGCACCATGCCCGGCCCGACCCGGCCCGGCCAGCACTGCGCTGGCCGGGCCGTTTCATTGCCGGCTGCAACACATCCGCACGTAATAGTGCTTCAATGAAGACGTGTGTTTCCGTTATGGTGCACACGCAGCGGCGGCGTCACGCCGCGGCATGTCCTCTTCCGATCCCCCCAGCTGATATCCGGGGCCGGCTCTCGATCGATCTTTGCGAGATGCCGCCCCTGGCCTGTCCTCATGTTCAGATTACGGAACAAGAAGCGAACATCGCGCCGCCGCAAATCCTCGCCGCGCCGCCGGGCGCCCGTCAGACGGGCGCCGCGGCGTCGGCTGTCGTTGACCGACTGGATGTTCCGGAAATTCAGGAAGTACCTGAAGATGGGCTGGCGTCTGCTGGTGCTGTACTACATGTCGCATATGGGGGACTGACCGTCCTGCGAACGGAAGGTCGCGTATAGTCGTTCGTATTACGAACCAACCGCCAGTTCGGCGCAGCCGTTGCGCAGAAGGTCGATGACATGGGGCGCGAACGAGCGCCAGATGTCGAGGCGGAACCGGTCGGGCGCGTCGCGGCGGAGCAGGACGGTCACGCCGTCCATGACCGTCCTGCCGCCGCGGCCGGGGGCGATGCGGTCGATGTCGCGCGGGCAGCCGAGGGTGAGCAGCTCGGATGCCGCCGGCCCCTCGATCAGAACCGAAACCTCGCGGTCCGAGATGTCGGTCAGGCTGTGGGGTGCTGCGTCATAGATGGCGGCACAGGCACTGGCCAGACCCGCGGCATCGGTTTCGGCGGCCAGAATGTGCCATTCATCCGGGCCGAGGCACAGCACCCCGGTGGTGCCCGCCCGGGCCCGATCGCCGATCGTCTGCGGCAGATCCAGGCCCAGCGCCTGGCCCAGCGCCGGCAGGTCGGCGGCACGCGCCCTGAGCGAGAAACGCGCGACGGGGGCGAGGAGGGCGACACGGACCGCGCTGCTCCGGGCGATCGGGCCGGGTTCGAAGATCGGATCGGAGGTCGTCATGGCAGCCTCTCCCTGTCAGAGCTTCAGCCGGTCGCCGGCGGGGTCGTAGAAGACGGTGCCGGTCACCTCGGCCTCGATCACCCGGTCGGGCATGGGGATCCAGACCGTCTCACCCATCCGGTCATGGCCGCCCTCCAGCAGGGCCAGCGCGATCGGCCGGCCGAGCGCGACGCTCTGATAGGCCGAGGTGACGTGACCGACCATCTTCATCGGGATCGGCTGGGCCGGGTCGAGCACGATCTGCGCGCCTTCCTCCAGCCGGGTCCGTCCATCGCGGGTCAGCAGCCCGACCAGTTGCCGGCGGCCGGGGGCTGTCAGATCCGGGCGCTGCAGGCCGCGCTTGCCGACGAAATCCGGCTTCTTCTGCCCCACCGCCCAGCCGAGGCCGGCATCGAAGGGGGTGACGGTGCCGTCGGTGTCCTGGCCGACGATGATGTAACCCTTTTCGGCCCGCAGCACATGCATGGTCTCTGTCCCATAGGCACAGATGTCGTAGCGCTGGCCGGCCGCCCACAGCATGTCCCACAACGCCCGGCCGTGGCGGGCCGGAACGTTGACTTCGAAGCCGAGTTCGCCGGTGAAGCTCACCCGGAACAGACGGGCCGGGAAGCCGCCGACGCGGCATTCGGCGACCGACATATGCGGGAAGGCGGCATCCGAAATGTCCAGCCCCTCGACGAAGGGGCTGAGCAGATTGCGGGCATTGGGGCCGTTGAGGGCGATGGTCGCCCACTGCTCGGTGGTGGAGGTCAGCCAGACCCTGAGGTCCGGCCATTCCGTCTGGAGATAGTCCTCCATCATGTTGAGCACGCGGGCGGCACCGCCGGTGGTGGTGGTGACGTGGAAGCGGTCGGTGGTCAGCCGTCCGATAACGCCGTCGTCGCGGATGAAGCCGTCATCGCCCAGCAGCAGGCCATAGCGCGTGCGGCCCGGGGCGAGTTTGCTCCAGGGGTTGGTATACATGCGGTTCATGAACTCGACCGCATCGGGGCCCACCACCTCGATCTTGCCGAGCGTGGAGGCATCGAAGATGCCGAGGCTCGCCCGGGTGGCACGGCATTCGCGGGCGACCGCCGCCTCCATGTCCTCGCCCGGTTTCGGGAAATAGCGCGCCCGGCGCCAGAGCCCGACCGGTTCGAAGACGGCGCCATGATCGACGGCCCAACCGTCGATCGGCGTCTTGCGGGTGACGTCGAAATGCGCGCCGCGATGATAGCCGGCCAGCGCGCCGAAGGTGGTGGGGGTATAGGGCGGGCGGAAGGTGGTGAGCCCCACCTCGGGCTGGCTGCGGCCCAGCGCATCGGCGGCGATGTTGAGGCCGTTGATGTTCGACAGCTTGCCCTGATCGGTGGCCATGCCGTTGGTGGTGTAGCGCTTGACATGCTCGATCGAGCGCATGCCCTCGCGCACCGCCAGCCGCAGATCCTTGGCGGTGACGTCGTTCTGATAGTCGACGAAGGCGCGCACCCGGGCGGGTTCGCGATCGGTCGGAAGCTCGGTCACGCTCTCCCCCGTCCCCGGCCGGTCGCCGGTGACGGTGTGGCGGCCGGCGGCGGCGGGGTCCCGGCCCAGCTCGCGGATGGCGGCCGCCCCCATCGCGGCGCCGTCATCCAGCGCCGCGGCGATGCCCCAGAGCCCGCGGGCGGCCCCGGCGATCTGGCAGGCCTCGGTGCGGGTGCCGGGCAGGAAGGTCTCTGCGGCCGCATCCCAGACAAGGCTGCCCTTGGTGTGCGAGAAAAGATGCAGCGACGGCGTCCAGCCGCCCGAGATCAGCAGGCAGTCGCAATCCAGCCGGATCGCAGCCCCCACACGGCCATCGGTCACCGGGTTGACCTGCACCGCGCGGATCCTGAGCCGGCCCCGGGTATCGGTGACGGTGTGGCCCGCAAGGATGGGGATGCCGCGCGCTTCGGCCGCGGCCGTCAGCGCGGCCGCCACCTCGGGGCGGGTGTCGACGATCGCCGCGATCGCCGTGCCGGCATCGGCCAGGTCGAAGGCGGTGTACCAGGCGCTGTCATGGCTGGTGACGATCACGGCGCGCCGGCCGACCCGCACGCCATAGCGGTTCAGATAGGTCTGGGCCGCGCCGGCCAGCATCACCCCCGGCCGGTCGTTGCCGTTGAAGACCAGCGGCTTTTCGATGGCGCCCTGGGCCAGCACCACCTGGCCCGCCCGCACCCGCCACAGCCGTTCGCGCGGCTGGCCGGCGGCTGGGGCGTCCAGGTGATCGGTCAGCCGCTGGCAGAGCCCGACCATGTTCTGATGGTAATAGCCGATCGCGGTGGTGCGGGTCAGGATCCGCACGCCCAGGCCGGAAAGCTCCGCCAGGGTCGCCGCCAGCCAGTCCCAGGCCGGGCGGCCGTCGATCACCGCCTGCGGCTCGCTGAGCAGGCTGCCGCCGGCCTCGGCGGTCTCGTCGACCAGGGTGACCCGCAGCCCGGCCCGGGCCGCGGCCAGTGCCGCCGCCAGGCCGGCGGGACCGGCGCCCACCACCAGTAGGTCGGTGTGCAGATAGCGCGAGGCATAGCCGTCCGGATCGGGTTCGGTGGGCGAGACGCCCAGCCCCGCCGCCGCGCGGATGAAGGGCTCGTAGAACCGGTCCCAGAAGCTCTTCGGCCACATGAAGGTCTTGTAGTAGAAGCCGGCCGGCAGCAGCATGTGCAGGCTGTCGTTGATCGCGCCCAGATCCAGCTTCAGGTTCGGATAGCGGTTCTGGCTGGTGACCTCCAGCCCGGCGCGGAGTTCCTGAACCGTGGCGCGGGTATTGGGCTCGGCGCGGCCGGGGCCGCGGCGGGTGCCGACCAGGGCGTTCGGCTCTTCCGATCCGGCGGTCAGCACGCCGCGCGGGCGGTGATATTTGAACGACCGGCCCATCAGATGCACGCCATTGGCCAGCAGGGCCGAGGCGACGGTGTCGCCGGCAAGGCCCTGATAGCGCCTGCCGTCGAAGGTGAAGGTGACCGGCCGGCCGTGATCGACCCGGCCGCGGCCCGGAACGCGAAAACCGGCGGGGCTCATTCTGCGCGCTCCTTCAGGGCGGCGAGATCGGGGCGGGGATCGCTGACCCGATAGGTCGTCAGGAAGCGGTCGCTCACCGTGTCGCGCACGGCATTGAAGAACCGGCCGCAGCCATGGACGTGACGCCAGCGTTCGAAATGGGCGCCGCGGATGTTGTTGCGGATGAACAGAAAGTCGCGCCAGTCCTCGTCGGTCGCCGTGGCGGGGTCGGGCCGGGCGATATGGGCCTCGCCCGCATAGACGAATTCCAGCTCGGGCAGGGTTTCCCCGCAATAGGGGCAGTGGATCAGAAGCATGGGGCGATCCTCAATGCGCGACGGCGGCGGCCGCGGCTTCGTCGATCAGACGGCCGGTGGTGAACCGCTCCAGCGTGAAGGGGGCGTTGATCGGGTGCGGCTCGTCTTTCGCCACCGTCCAGGCCAGCGTATGGGCGGCGCCGGGCGTCGCCTTGAAGCCGCCGGTGCCCCAGCCGCAATTCACATAAAGCCCCGGCACCGGCGTCTTGCCCAGGATCGCCGAGCGGTCGGGCGTCACGTCGACGATGCCGCCCCATTTGCGCAGCATGCGCATGCGATTGAAGATCGGGAAGATCTCGCAGATCGCCGCCACGGTGTGTTCGATCAGCGGCAGGCCGCCGCGCTGGGAATAGCTGGTATACTGGTCGGTGCCCGATCCGATCACGAGCTCGCCCTTGTCGGACTGGCTGATATAGGCATGCACCGTGTTCGACATCACCACGCAGGGGAAGATCGGCTTCACCGGCTCCGACACCAGCGCCTGCAACGGGTAGCTTTCCAGCGGCAGCCGGACACCGGCGCTCTGCATCACCACGCTGGTGTTGCCGGCAGCCGAGACCGCCACCTTTTTCGCGCGGATGAAGCCCTTCGCGGTCTCGACCCCGGTCACCCGGCCATCGGCGCCGCGGCGGATTTCGGTCACCGGGCAGTTCTGGATGATGTCGACGCCGCGCGCGGCGGCGGCGCGGGCATAGCCCCAGGCGACCGCATCATGGCGGGCGGTGCCGGCGCGTTCCTGCAGGGCGGCGCCCACCACCGGATATCGGGCGCGGGGGGAGATGTCGAGCGGCGGGCAATAAGCCTTGGCCTCTTCGGGCGTCAGCCAGCGGTTGTCGACGCCGTTCAGGCGGTTGGCGTGGATGTGGCGCTTGAAACTCTGGATGTCGTGCACGGTATGCGCCAGCATCAGCACGCCGCGCTTGGAATACATGACGTTATAGTTCAGATCCTGCGACAGCCCGTCCCAGAGATCGACGGCGTGATCGTAAAGCCGGGCGCTTTCGTCATAAAGATAGTTCGACCGGATGATCGTGGTGTTGCGGCCGGTATTGCCGCCGCCCAGCCAGCCCTTGTCGATGACCGCGACATTGGTGATGCCGTGCTCTTTCGCCAGGTAATAGGCGGCCCCCAGCCCATGGCCGCCGGCGCCGACGATCACCACGTCGTATTCCGGTTTGGGGTCGCATTCGGGCCATTGTGCCGTCCAGCCCTTGTGGCCGGTCAGGGCATTCTTCAACAGCGACATGGCGGAAAAACGGGTCATGGCGGCCAGCCCTCAACGCTCCAGCTTTGCGGGTATTCTAGGCGCGGGACCCTGCCTCAGGACTGGAAGCCTGCGACAGATGTGTTGTAGGATTGCGTCATGACACCTGCCCGGAAACGCCTGCGCGTCGCCTTCCTGCTCGCGGACCGGTTCACGCTCTCGGCCTTCGCAAATTTCGTGGATGTTCTGCGACTTGCGGCCGACGAGGCGGACCGCTCGCGGCCCATCCTGTGCGACTGGACGGTGCTCTCCGACGATATGAGCCCGATCCGGTCGAGCTGCGGCGTGAAGGTGCAGCCCGACACCCGCCTCGACCGGGCCGGGACCTGTGATTATCTCGTGGTGGTGGGCGGCCTGATCCAGGAGGCGAGCGGCTTGTCACCGCCGGCCATGCAGTTCTTGCAGGCGGCGGCGGGGCGGGGCGTGAAGCTGGTCGGCCTGTGTACGGGGGTGTTCCTGCTGCACGAGGCGGGGCTGCTCGACGGCTATCGCTGCTGCGTCAGCTGGTTCCACCACGACGATTTTCTCGAACGCTTCGGCTCGGCCCGGCCGGTCTCGGACCAGATCTTCGTGGTCGACCGCGACCGGCTGACCTGTTCGGGCGGCCACAGTGCGGCGCATCTGGCGGCCTGGCTGGTCGAAACCCATATCGGCCGGGTTGCGGCCGTCAAGAGCCTCAGCATCCTGATCATCGACGAGGCGATGGCCGGCGACAAACCCCAGCCCGGCGCCGGCAGCCCGCTGACCGCGCGCGACCCGCTGGTGCGCAAGGCGCTGATCCGGATGCGCCAGCGGCTGGAGGACCCGGCGACCGTCGACGAACTGGCCGCCGATCTGGGCGTGGGCCGCCGCAAGCTGGAACGCAGCTTCCAGGCCGATCTCGGCCTCTCCCCGGCCCGGGCCGGCCAACGCCTGCGACTGGAGGCCGCCCGCCACCTGCTGGAAACGACCCCCCGCACCGTCACCCAGATCGCCCATGCGACGGGTTTTTGCGATGCGTCGCATCTGATCAATATGTTCAGGGGGGCGTTTGGGGTGTCGCCGGCGGAGTATCGGCGGGGTGAACTATTACCTATGTCTCCGGTCTGAAGTGTTATACCAATGAGCGCTGACCCCGACTCACGATAGGGGATTCCCAAGACCCGCGGATTGTGAGTCACTCTGGCAAACAGCCGGAGCGATCCCCATGGCAGCACCGATCCCCCTTCGCC
>NZ_JBBIAB010000030.1 GCF_039634785.1 Tistrella mobilis
CCTCTGCGAAGTCGGCAAAATCGACGCAGCTCTCGCAGCCGCAGATCGAAGCCGTCAACGCGATCACCAGGAGGTCCAGAAGCTCATGGCGTCTCGCGTTACCCGTGCGCGGGTCGGGCACCTGGCGCAGGATGGTGATCAGAGATGGCATCGGTTCCTCCTTGGAACCGAATAAAGAAGCCATCTCTGACCATTCCGCTACCCGGGATTTTCAAATGCGATTCCCCTGGGCCTCCATCATCAGGTGACGATGGAGAAGGTAGGGCCGCCTATGTCATCATTGAAATCAATGGCAATCATATGAAGGCATAGATCACATGGATCATAATGGCTTCGATCTCAACCTGATCACCGCCTTCCAGGCCCTGATGGCAGAGCGCAACGTCACCCGCGCTGCCCGGCGCATCGGGCTGACCCAGCCGGCGATGAGCGCGGCGCTCGCCCGGCTGCGCCGTGCCACCGGCGACGAATTGTTCGTCCGCAGCCCCAGGGGTCTGGCGCCGACCCCGCGGGCGCTGGATCTGACCCACGCCTTTCGCCAGGTCCTGGAGACGATCGATGCGGCGCTCGACATCGCGCCCGGCTTCGACCCGGGCGCGGCCACGGCCAGGGTCACGCTTGCGCTGTCGGAGCATCCGGCCCACCGGCTGCTGCCGGGGCTGGGCCGGCGGCTGGCGACGGCGGCCCCCGGGATCGACCTGCGGGTGCTGGGCTTCCAGGGCCGGGATGAGGCGATCCGCCTGCTGGACGACGCGGTGGCCGATCTTGCCGTCGGCGTGCCCCCGGGCCCCGAGGCGCGGATCCTGTCCAGGCCGCTCTTCGTCGAGCCCTTCGTCTGCATCGCCCGCAAAGGCGGGCCGGCCGAAGCCGCCCTCGCCGATCTGACGGCCTTTCTGGAGGCCCGCCATCTGCTGGTCTCGCCCGAAGGCGACGGCTTCGGCCTGGTGGACCAGGCGCTTCAGGCCCGCGGGCTCCGCCGCCGGATCGGCCTGATGCTGCCGCAGATGTACGCCGTGCCCGCAATCGTCTCCGAGACCGATCTCGTCGCCACCGTCATGGCCGGCGTGGTCGCAGACGGCCGGCCGGATCTGGTCGCGGCACCACCACCCCTGCCTCTGCCGTCGGTTCCCTTCCATCTGCTCTGGCACCGGCGCGCCGACGACCATCCGGCCTGTCGCTGGCTGCGTCAGCAGGTCGTGGAGGTCGCCGCCGGGATCACCCCTGAATAGAGGTCTTGTTATTTTAGAGACGATCGGTCTAAATTCACTGCATGACCGATGCCACCATCTCTGCCGCCCCCGCCACGCCTGCCCGCCGCCGGGGCCGCCCGCCCAAGGCCGGGCTGGTCGATGCGCGGGACCGGCTGGTGCGTTCGGGCGTCGCCATCCTGACCGAGAAGGGCTTCTCGGCCGTCGGGCTGGACGAGATCCTGAAATCGGCCGGCATTCCGAAGGGATCCTTCTACCATTACTTCGACGGCAAGGAGGCCTTCGGCGCCGAGCTGATCGACGCCTATGCGGCCTATTTCGCCCGCAAGCTCGACCGCTGGTTCCTGGACGACAGCCTGACGCCGATGACCCGGCTTGGCCGCTTCATCGCCGATGCCGAGGCGGGCATGGCCCGCCATGGCTGGCGACGCGGCTGCCTGGTGGGCAATCTGGGCCAGGAGATGGGCACCCTGCCCGAAGGCTTCCGCGCGCAGATCGCCGCGGTGTTCCAGGACTGGCAGGCCCGCACCGCCGCCTGCCTGCGGGCGGCACAGGCCACCGGCGAAATCGACGCGGCCCATGACTGCGATCGCCTGGCCGCCTTCTTCTGGATCGGCTGGGAAGGGGCGGTTCTGCGCACCAAGCTCGACCGCGACCCGGCGCCGCTCCGGCTGTTCGCTGCCGGCTTCTACGCCCTGCTCGGCCATGCGCCGCCGCCGGTGCCGGCCACGTCATCCAACTGACCCATCACCCGAACGGAGTCCCTCCCCGATGTTCAAGGCGATCCTGATCGACAAGGACGACAGCGGCTACCATGCCCGGCAGACCGATCTCGACGACGACCGGCTGCCCGCCGGCGATGTCACGGTCAAGGTCGGCTGGTCGACGCTGAACTACAAGGACGGCCTCGCCATCACCGGCAAGAGCCCGGTGGTGCGCAGCTTCCCCATGGTGCCCGGCATCGACCTGGCCGGTGTGGTCGAAAGCTCGGAACATGCCGACTGGAAGCCCGGCGACCGGGTGGTGCTGAACGGCTGGGGCGTGGGCGAGGTGCATTGGGGCGGGCTTGCCGGCAAGGCCCGGCTGAAGGGCGACTGGCTGGTGCCGCTCGCCAGCCCCTTCACCCTGCGTCAGGCGGCCGCCATCGGCACGGCCGGCTACACGGCCATGCTCTGCGTGCTGGCGCTGGAGCGTCACGGCGTCACCCCCGACAAGGGCGAGGTGCTGGTCACCGGTGCGGCGGGCGGTGTCGGCTCTGTGGCCGTCGCCGTGCTGGCGAAGCTCGGCTACAGGGTCGTGGCCCTGACCGGCCGGCCCGAAGAGGCCGATTATCTGACGCGGCTCGGCGCCGCCGAAATCATGGACCGCGCGCCCTTTGCCGAGCCGGGCAAGCCGCTTGCGAAAGAACGCTGGGCCGGTGCGGTCGACGTGGTCGGCGGCCAGACCCTCGCCAATATCTGTGCCCAGATGAAGTATCGCGGCACGGTCGCCGCCTGCGGACTGGCCGGCGGCATGTCGCTGCCCGCGACCGTCGCCCCCTTCATCCTGCGCGGCGTGACACTTGCCGGCGTCGACAGTGTGATGTGCCCCAGGCCCGACCGGCTGGAAGCCTGGCAGCGCCTCGGCCGCGACCTCGACCCGGCGCTTCTCGACGAGCTGACCACCGAAATCGGCTTCGACGAGGTGGTTCCCACCGCCGCCCGCATTCTTGAAGGCAAGGTCCGCGGCCGCGTGGTCGTGCCTGTGAACCCCGAGCTCGGCTGACGCTCGCCTCTGCCCGCCCCTTAAGAATCCCTCCCCAACGGAAACGCCCCGCCATGACCGACACCGCACCCGCCGCCCTGCCGATCAGCCGCTTCCCGGTGCCCTCGCTCGACGAGATGCCGGAAGACATCCGCGACCGCCTGCTCAAGGTGCAGGAGAAATCGGGCTTCATCCCCAATGTCTTCGTGGTACTGGCGCGCCGGCCGGATGAATTCCGCGCCTTCTTCGCCTATCACGACGCGCTGATGGACAAGCCCGGCAACCTGACCAAGGCCGAGCGCGAGATGATCGTGGTCGCCACCAGCAATCTCAATCAGTGCCAGTATTGCGTCGTCGCCCATGGCGCCATCCTGCGCATCCGGGCCAAGAACCCGCTGATCGCGGATCAGGTGGCGATCAACTATCGCAAGGCCGACATCACCGAACGTCAGCGCGCCATGCTCGATTTCGCGATGAAGGTGTCGTTCGAAGCCTATGCGGTGGAAGAAGCGGATTTCGCCACCCTCGCCGCCCATGGCTTCACCGAAGAAGATGCCTGGGACATCGCCGGCATCGCCTCGTTCTTCGGCCTGTCCAACCGCATGGCCAATGTCACCCGCATGCGGCCGAATGACGAGTTCTACACCCTCGGCCGTTGAGGGCTGCGGCTTCCGTTTCAGGCGATGAAGAAGGCCGGCATCAAAAGATGCCGGCCTTCTTCATCAGCCGTTCATGCGCCGACGCGCCCGCTCTCAGCGGCTCACCATCACGCCTCCGCCCCTGACGCCAGCCGTGATGAATTCAGTCCTCCCAGTCGGTCACATAATCGACGATGTACGTCGCCAAGAGGTTGGAGGCATAGTTGATTGCGACGAGAACAACGACCGGGACACGAGGGCCTCGTGCCTGCCTTGGGTTGCCCCAGAGCATGTACATGACGCCTGACGTCAGCGCGACGGCGATACCATTGGTCACCTGATTCTGAAGATATTCGCCAATCGGAATCGAGAGCAATTGCCCAGCGGATACGTCCTCTTCACTGAGGGATGAATAGATCTTATGGGCAACGGATACCCCGAACAGGATCATTGACGGTACTTCCGGGACAACACCTGCGGAGATCGCCTTCTTCGCGCCTGCAAGCGTTCCATAGCCATTGAACAGGGCGATGAACTTATTTTTGCCGGTGCCAAAAAAGCCGCGATTGAACACCGTGTTGAAAT
Organism: Tistrella mobilis; assembly: GCF_039634785.1. NCBI lineage: Bacteria > Pseudomonadati > Pseudomonadota > Alphaproteobacteria > Geminicoccales > Geminicoccaceae > Tistrella > Tistrella mobilis. The sequence continues at coordinate 4,175 of NZ_JBBIAB010000030.1, forward strand.
TTCTGTGATACCCGGCGAAGACGACACGCGGCACGCCTTGGGCACTCACGACCCGGGCAGTGACCACACGCGGATTGATGCCCCCGGTGTTGGGGTCAAAGATGGCGAAACCATTCCAAAGGTATTGTCTATTTTCGGCAACATAAGCCAACATACCGCCGAACGCATCTATCGCCCATTGCCGATGATCAGGCTTCGACAGGTCAATCCATTGCTCATAAGTGTAATCGGCTGGAATCGGCGAGGTTCCACCAGGCGGCCGCGTGGATACAGGATCCGAGACAAGAGTTATCGGCGTGATGGTCGGCCTTGCGTGGGTATTTATACCTGCCAAAGGGGCGGCATGAACCGTCAAAGTCAGCAGCTCCTCGCCGACCTGATCGACTGGGATTTCGCTCAGGATGCCGCTGCTGGTGGCTATGGTTAATAGCGCGCCGGGAAGGGTTTGCGCTTTCAAGCGTACAGGTGCGCCATCCTGAACGATCATACTCGTTTGAATCTCAGAGAGTTGCCCGTTCACCGACTCCAGAGCAAAATGCCCTCTTGTCATTGACAGCTGATAGTCTTGCTCAGTGCCGGTAAGTGATTTCAGCGAGAGATCGATATCGATGTCGCGAGCCTTCATCGCGACTGCCTCGAACGTCACAACGATGTCATAGAAGCCGAGACCATGCGGCTCTCCCGCAATTGTGGCGGTCACATCGAAACCAAAGGCTTGATAAGATAACGTTTGAGTTGATTTGTCATTGAGGAATCTGGTGAGCGTTGCGCCGGCGCTTCGCAGCGCCCAGAACATCTCATTCTTCCAGGGTTGGCTGCGGCCGTCGAGCATGATGACCACAGCGCCGACGAACCTCCCGTGAATGCGCATCTGAATCTCGAAGGTCTCAATCGCATCGCCGCCGACGAGAATCAGACCGCGGTCGATATGAACCACATTGGCGCGTTTCCGGCCGGCATTGACAAAATGTGTGGCCAGTTCCACTTTACGATCGAAGCTGTGGACCGGCCCTTGCCTGACGAGCTCAACACTCAAACCCAGCGAGGAGTGATTTGTGATATACAGGTTGCTGCCCATCACTTACTGCTCCTGATTTTAATCATATAATCGCTGAATCTCCCCCAGTGTTGATCTTCAACCATCGAAAAATTGAACGCGTTGGCCCCGATCTGGACCCGGAAATCGTGGCTATGATGACCTCCGACCCAATTGAGAGTGGTGCTTGCGGTTCTGGAGCGCCACCAGATACTACTTCCAATTTGATGCCCGCGCACCATTACTCCAAACGACGCCGCATAGATTCCACTTAGAAAAAAGGCAACGTCCAGCACAGCGTATCTGTGGGTATGGCGTTCAATCTCCATAATTTTTGCCTTTGTCACCCGCGATTTTATCTTATGGAACATGAGGTGCGCCGGGAATTCATCGGGCCCGCAATTGGTTAATTGCAGATCGATCGGCACCGCGATGTCGGCTGAGACATAGACATTGGATGACATTATTCACCTTTGGGTTTGCCTCACCTTTCGCCGGGGTATGCTCTGCGTGAGGCTGTTGGTGTTGATTCACCTTGAGTACGGAACAAAGGTGGCGTTGCGGCGATTTTTACACACGCAGTACAGCGCCTCTATCGTGTCGTCAGGCACCCATATGGCATAAACCATTGGCAGATAAGAGATTCTGCCTGACCTGCATGCCACTGGATTTCGGAGGCAAAGCCGGACAACGTCCGAAAATTGGTGTGTAAATTCATCACGTTTTCACGTGGTGACGTTTTAAATTATTGGCTCCACTCGAAGCAAAACGCAACACAAAGTTATGCTTTTTTGACATATTTCAATCAGTAAGTTGATGCATACGGCTATACGATGAAAATCGCCCGAAACGTCAGGGGATACGATCGTTCAGTTTTCTGATGGCCGGGCGACACGGCAGAGACAGCCGACATGCCCCAAAGAGCCGGCCTGTCATCCGGTGGCTTTCATGATCGGAAGGTGACTTCAGGGGTTATGACGGGCGAGAAGACCTACTCGCCTGATATCCTTGCGGCCGGGCCGTCAGGCGTGGCCACCCTGCAGAAAGTTCCCGATCATGAAGCAGATTGCCCTTATTCCTCTGCCCGGAACCTACGCCGTCGCCCGGCTCGATCCCCTTGCCCCCATTCCGGGCTGGGCCGACGGGCCGGGTTTCGTCTCGATCTCGCGCACCGCCGACGAGCTGTCGGTGGTGTGCCTGGCCGAGCGGGTGCCCGGTGATGTCAGGGCAGACCGAGCCTGGTCCTGCTTCAAATTCCAGGGCCCCTTCGCCTTCGACGAGACCGGCATCGCCGTCGCGGTTCTGCAGCCGCTGGCGGCCGACGGGATCGGCATCTTCCTGGTCTCGACCTTCGACACCGATTATCTGCTGGTCCAGGCGGCCGACCGGGAGCGGGTGATTGCCGCACTCGGGGCCGCTGGCCACCGGATCGGGTGAGCCCCCTCCCTGATCAGGCCACCCGCGGCCTGATCAGGCTTGCCGCCACGAAGGCGAAGCAGGCGGCCGCCGCGAAGAAGGCGAGGCCGTGGCGGGTGGCATCCATGGCCGCCCCGGCAAGCACCGGCCCAAGCAGCGCGCCCACGCCCCACATCAGCCCCATCGCCGCATAGATGCCGACCAGGTCGCCGCCCTTGAAGCGGCTGCCGACCACGGCGAGCATGATGGTATAGACGCCGACGAAGGCACCGCCCCAGACGAACAGCAGCACCCAGGTCACGATCTGGTGGCCCAGCGCCAGCGGCCAGACCAGGGCGCCCAGCCCCGCGATGACCGCCAGAATCCGGACCAGCATCATCCGGTCCATGCGGTCGCCGATCCAGCCGATCGGCAGCTGCAGCAGGATGGCGCCCACCATCATCACCGACATAAGCCCCGTGGCGCCGCTCTCGCTCCAGCCCAGATTGCCGGCATAGAGGGCAAGGAACGACAGGCCCGAGGTTTCGAGCGCCGCATTCAGCATGATCGCCGCGATCGCCACCGGGGCAAGCCGCATGAAGTAGAGCGGGCTTTTCTTCACCGGGTGTTCGAAGGCCGGCGCCCTCACTTTGGGGGCCGCGACGAACAGCGCCGCACCGGCCGCGATCGCCGCACCGACGACATAGGCGGTCGCGCCTTCCGAGCCGATCGCCGCCAGGATGGCCGGGCCGGCCGCAAAGCCGACCGAGAGTGCCGCGGTGTAGATCGCCATGGCCTGCGCACGGGTGCGTTCGGTGGCGAGCGCATTGGTCCAGGTTTCCGAGAGCACGAACAGGGTTTCGGACGAGGCCCCGAGCAGCAGGCGAAGCACGAACCACACCCAGACCGGCGTCGCCGGGAACAGCACCAGCACCACCGCCGCCAGCACCAGCGACAGGATCACCATGCGGCGGATGCCGAGGCGCGGCACCACCCGCGGCAGCAGGAAAGCCATGGCCAGCACGCCCAGCGCATGCATCGCCGCATTCGCCCCGATCGCGGCCGGGTCCAGATCCCGCCGGTCGAGGTCGAGCGCGATCAGCGCCGCGCTCAGTGAATAGGTCAGGCCGAACATGGTCGCGGTGGCGATGACCGCCGCCCGCGACAGCAGATTACCCCGCGGGCTGCCCTCATCTTCGGTTGCGCCGTCTTCGGGCGCGGTCGCCTCGGTTCCGGTCATGCCGCCGGCGCTCCCCTGTCGGTGATCTCACCATCGACCCGCCCCAGGAAGCCGCGGAACCGCCGCCCCCAGGACACATCCCGCCGCTCCACGATCCGGACCAGGATGCGGACATAGTCCAGCACCAGCCCCGGCGTCCAGGTCATCGAAGAAGCCCGGGTGCGGATCATCGCCGCCACCCAGAGATCAGGGTCGATCATCAGCCCCAGCAGGCGCAGCCAGGGGTGACGCCCGGCCAGCACGCCTTCCAGTGCCGCATCCAGCCCGGCCGCCACCACCACCGAACAGTTGCGGTTGGTGATGTTGTAGGTGGCATCCTGCTTATAGCCGGCCCAGAAGGCCTTCAGCCGCCGCGGGTTGAAACGGTGGACTTCGATCCTGAGATCGGCCGGTCGCCAGTCGGCGGCCTCCTCCTCGTAACTGCGCTGAAAACTTCCGGCCATGTCATTGTCGGCACGCGAACTGAACACGGTCATCAGGCCCCGGCCGTTCAGGTCGAAATCGGTCGCAGGCCAGTGGCTGATATAAAGATCGGGTGCCAGCTCCAGAGAGGCATGACCGCCCGAGAATACCCCCTCGTCGTCCTGCGCCCCAAGATAGCGATCGATCACCGGCCGGCCCGCCCGGGTCCGCTCCGGCCCCGCCGGCATCCAGATCCGCACCACCATCGGCGGATCGTCGGGGCCGCGCGGCGGCGCCTCGCCGATCAATACCGGGGCATGATCATACCAGCCGCGCCCCGAGAAGACCGGGAGCAGCAGGATCGCGGCCTCGTCTTCCAGCCCGCGCAGCAGCAGGCCCAGCCGGATCAGCAGCCAGCCCGACAGGCCGATGAACAGGCCGATGCAGAACGGCACGTTCCACGCTCCGGAAAACGGCCAGCCCGCCAGCATCATCACCGCCAGGATCAGTTCGGCGATGCCGCAGGCGATCGAGGTCACCCAGCCGGTAAAGCGGGTGAGCAGGGTCATCAGGATGCGGAACGCCCCATCCAGGATGAAGGCGATCGCAAAAGCCGTCGACAGCAGCCAGCCGGTTTCGAAGGCCGTGCCCAGGATCAGCAGCCCGGCCAGAATCGCCATCATCGGCCGGGCCAGGGCCAGCCAGCGGCGCGGCCCCGACGAGGCGACGGCGACCACCGCCATCAGCAGGCCCGAGCCCAGAAATGCGAGGCCAAGCGCCAGATAGGTGGCAATGGTCAGCGTGGGAGACAGGCCCGCCATCAACGCGGCAGCGATGGCGAGCAGGAAGGCGCCGGCACCGGCGAGAGCATACCATCGCGCGCGGAATGCATCGGGACCGATAAGAAGGAAGGCGAGCTTGAGCAAGGGGACACCGGACAGCGGACGGCTTGGTTCAGACTGCGGATTTCATCCACGATCCGCGACCGGCGTCAATCCTGCCCCGCTGTCCTGCAAACCGCCGTCGACCGGCCCTGCCCTACTCCAGAACGATCGGGATCAGCGAGGCGACCAGCAGGGCCGCCATGACGATGTTGAAGGCCCGAAGTGCCCGGGCCGTGCGCAGCAGCCGGCCGGCCCCCACGCCGACCAGGGTCCACAGCACCGAGCAGGGAAAGGTGACGATGCCGAAGACCAGAGCCAGGGTGATCGCCGGCAGCAGCGTGCCGCCCGCCCCTTCGCCCTCGCCCACATAGGTGACCATGGCGCTGGCCGCGATCACCCAGAATTTCGGGTTCACCAGCTGGAAGGCGGCGGCTTCCAGACTGTTGAGCGGCCGGCCGCGCCCGCCGCTGCCTGCGGGCGCGCCCTCCGGCGCGGGCCGGGCCGTCGCGATCTTCCAGGCCAGCCACAGCAGATAGCAGATGCCCACCCATTTCAGCACGTCATGCACCCCGGGTGCGGCAACCAGCGGCGAGCCGAAGGCGCCGACGGCCGCCAGGATGACGGTCACCCCCAGGCTGATCCCGGCCATATGCGGCAGGCTGCGCAGGAAGCCCCAATTGGCCCCCGATGCGGTCAGCATGGTGTTGTTCGGTCCGGGCGTCGCCGACATCGCGATCGCGAAGACCACCACCGAGGCCATCCATTCCCAGCCCATCCGCACCCCCACCTGCCCCGCCTCCACCAGCGGAGGTTCATCGTCAGACGATAGCCGCGCTGCCCGGCAATCGGGTTGCGAAGATGCCAGCCAGCAGCCGATACTTGGCATCAGATGCCAATTTTTGGTGCCGAAAGCCGGTCACATGCCGATAAAACTGGATGAGATCGACAAGCGGATCCTGCGTGCCCTGCAGCGCGACGGCCGGATGCAGAATGTGGAACTGGCGCGCGAGGTGGGGCTATCGCCCTCTCCCTGCCTGCGCCGGGTGCGGCTGCTGGAAGAGGCCGGCATCATCCGTCGCTACGCCGCCGTGGTCGACCCGGCGAAGATCGGCCTGCCGCTGTCGCTCTTCGCCCGGATCTGGCTGGAGGCGCAGGACGCCGAAACCATCGACCGCTTCATCGCCGCGGTGCGCGAATTTCCCGAAGTGGTCGAGTGCTACATCATGCTGGGCGATTGCGACGCCCTGCTGCGGGTTGTCGCCGCCGATCTGGACGATTACCGCCGCTTCCAGGCCAATCACCTCAGCCGGGTGAAGGGCGTGCGCAACATCAAGACCGATGTCCCCAGCCAGACGGTGAAGCAGAGCGTCGCCCTACCCCTGCGTTGACCCGGCACCGGCCGGAAAAATCCTGCCTGGACTCATACTTGGCCTTTTCATATTCTATCGATATGCCATTTCATAGAATATGAAACGCCGAGCTGCGAGGAGACGGGATGACCGACCAGCCCATCATCCGCCAGGGACCGCCCCTGCTTCACGATCCGGCCCCCGAATTCCGGGCGCGGACGACGATGGGCGACCGGGCGATCGCCGATTATCGGGGGCGCTGGCTGCTGCTGTTCTCCCACCCCGCCGACTTCACCCCCGTCTGCACCAGCGAGTTCATTGCCTTCGCCCGGGCAGCCGACAGTTTTGCGGCACTGGACTGCGATCTGCTGGCGCTGTCGGTCGACAGCCTGTTCTCGCATGTCGCCTGGATCCGCAGCATCCACGACCAGTTCGGGGTGAAGATCCCCTTCCCGATCGTCGAAGACCCGTCGATGGCCATCGCCCGCGCCTATGGGATGATCGCCCCCAACGCACCCGATGCCTCGATGGTGCGTGCGGCCTTTGTGATCGATCCGATGGGCATCATCCGCGCCATCAGCTGGTATCCGATGACCACCGGCCGCAATGTCGCAGAGCTGCTGCGCCTGGTCGCCGCCCTCCGGGCCGCCGACGCCCATGATGTCGCCACCCCCGAGGGCTGGATGCCCGGCGACGACGTGATCCTGCCTGTCGACATCTCGCCCGACACCCTTTTCGACCGCCAGGCCCCCGGAACCGACTGGTATTTCCGCACCGGCCCCCTGCCCGACAGCCCGACCGGAGACCGTGGATGAGCCTGGATCCCGAAGCCGTCACCGAAGGCGCCGCCCGGCTGCGGGTGCTGGCCCATCCGGCCCGGCTGCGTGTCGCCTTCTTTCTGATGGAGGGCGAATGTGCGGTCGGCGGAATAGAGGAAGCCCTGGGCATCCGCCAGCCCAGCCTGTCGCAGTATCTGGGGGAGCTGCGCGAGGCCGGGCTGATCACCGGCCGGCGAGAGGGGCGGACGATCTTCTATCGTATCACGCCCGGCCATGCCGAGCAGCTTCTGGGCCTGCTGCGGCAGGGCTTCGGCGGCGCCGGGGCGCCCCCGGCCCAGGCCCAGGCCCAGGCGCCCATGGCGGCACCTTCCCCCGCGAAACCCACCGGTCTTACACGGCGCCTGACGCCTGCCGCGACCTTTGCCGTGGTGGAAGAGCGGTAGAGAGCCCACCACAACCGACATCCAATCACGGCCGCCGGGCAGACAGGCGCCCCCGCGACCATCCGGGTCAGACCATACAGGTATAAGGGGAACCCGACTCATGATGGTGCTGCAATCGGTCCTCGCCGTCGCCTCCGGCGGTCTCGTCGGCTTCACGCTGGGCCTGATCGGCGGCGGCGGCTCGATCATGGCGACGCCGCTGCTGCTCTATGTCGTGGGCCTGCCGCCCCATGCGGCGATCGGCACCGGCGCGCTCGCGGTCTCGTTCAACGCCTTCGCCAATTTTGCAGGTCACGCCCGGGCCGGCAATGTCCGCTGGCGCGATGCCGGGCTGTTTGCCGCCATCGGTGTCGGCGGTGCCGCCATCGGGTCGTGGATCGGCAAGGATGTCGACGGCCAGCGTCTGCTGTTCCTTTTCGCCCTGCTGATGATGGCGGTGGGCGTGCTGATGCTCCGTCGCGGCGGCGGCGGCGGTGGCGCAGGTGGCGCCCACGAACCCCGGCGCCTGCCGCTGGTCATCCTGGCCGCCGCCTGTGTCGGGCTGTTGTCGGGCTTCTTCGGGATCGGCGGCGGTTTTCTGATCGTGCCCGGCCTGATCTTCTCGACCGGCATGCCGATGCTCTATGCAGTGGGCTCGTCCCTGCTGGCGGTGGGTGCGCTCGGCCTTACCACCGCCGCCAGTTACGCAGCCTCGGGCCTGGTCGACTGGCCGATTGCGGCCGAATACATCGTCGGCGGCCTGGCCGGCGGCTATCTCGGCATGCAGCTCGCCTGCCGCCTGGCCACCCGTAAAGCCGTGCTGAACCGCATCTTCGCGGGCCTCGTCTTCGTGGTCGCCCTCTACATGCTCTATCGCAACGCTGCCGCGTTCGGCCTCGCCGTCTGAGGCGGGGCCAGGCTCAGACACATCAAGAACAGGAGGAAACCCCATGGTCCCGTCCCCGGCCACCGGCTGAGCCGGCACGCAAGGGCCGATCCGCGCAGGCCTCGCCGCGCGGTGGTCCGACTAAATTTTCAATTACAGGTTACATATCACCGGCCGATCCTGACGATCCCGTGCCGCGCGCGAGGGCGCATGCCCGCACGCGACCACACCGGACCGGCCCCGACGGGAGTAGCCATCCCATGCCCCGCACGCACGCCCTGTCGCCGACAGTCTCGGTCGCGCCCCAGATCCATCCGGAAGACATGGCCGATCTGGCCGCCGCCGGCTTTCGCGCGGTCATCTGCAACCGGCCCGACGGCGAAGGCCCCGATCAGCCGGTTTTCGAGGAAATCCGCCAGGCCGCACAGGCTGCCGGCATCGAGGCCGCCTTTCTGCCCGTCGCCTCGGGCAAGGTGACGGATGACCAGGCCGGCGCCTTTGCCGGGCTGATCGACCGCCTGCCGCGGCCGGTGCTCGCCTATTGCCGCTCGGGCACGCGCTCGGCCACGCTCTGGTCGCTGGCCGAAGCCGCACGCGGCCGGCCGCTGCCCGAGATCATCGCCGCCGCAAAAGCGGCCGGCTACGACATGACCGGCGTCGCCCGCCGGATCGCCAATGGCGGCCGCACGCCGGTGGATGGCACCAGCCTCCACCATGACGTGGTCATCGTCGGCGGTGGCGCCGCGGGTATCGCCGCCGCATCCAGCCTGAAGGCCCGCAAGCCCGATCTCGACATCGCGATCATCGATCCGGCCGATATCCACTACTATCAGCCGGGCTGGACCATGGTCGGCGGCGGCGTGTTCGATGCCCGCACCACCGCCCGGACGATGGCCTCGCTGATCCCGCCGGGCGTCACCTGGATCAAGGCGGCGGTGGCGGCCTTTGAACCCGATGCCAGGGCCGTCATCCTGGATGGCTGCCGGGTGATCACCTGGCGGGCGCTGGTCGTCGCCCCCGGCCTCAAGCTGGACTGGACCGCCATTCCGGGCCTGGACGAGACGCTGGGCCGCAACGGCGTCACATCGAATTACCGTTATGACCTGGCCCCTTACACCTGGGAACTGGTCCAGGGCATGAAGAGCGGTCGGGCGATCTTCACCCAGCCGCCGATGCCGATCAAATGCGCGGGCGCCCCCCAGAAGGCGATGTATCTGTCCGCCGACCACTGGCGCCGGCAGGGTGTGCTCTCCGGGATCGACATCAATTTCTGCACCGCCGGGGCGGTGCTGTTCGGCGTGAAAGACTATGTGCCGGCGCTGATGTCCTATGTGGAGCGCTACGGCATTCATCTCCGCTTCCAGGAAAGGCTGACCCGCATCGACGGCCCCGCCCGCACCGCCTGGTTCACCCGCACCGATGCCGCGGGGCAGACCAGCACGGTGGAGCGCGGTTTCGACATGATCCATGTCGTGCCGCCGCAATGCGCGCCCGATTTCGTGAAGGTCTCGCCGCTTGCCGATGCGGACGGCTGGGTCGATGTCGACCCGTCGAGCCTGCGGCACCGGCAGTATGACGGCGTCTACGGCCTGGGTGACGCCTGCAACGCACCCAATGCCAAGACCGCGGCCGCCGCCCGCAAGCAGGCGCCGGTGGTGGCCCATAATCTGCTGCGCGATCTGGGCCTGATTTCGGGGGTCGACGCGGTTTATGACGGCTACGGATCCTGCCCGCTGACCGTGGAGCGCGGCCGGATCGTGCTCGCCGAATTCGGCTATGGCGGCAAATTGCTGCCGAGCTTCCCGAACTGGCTGATCGACGGCCGCCGGCCCAGCCACCTCGCCTGGCTGCTGAAAGAACGGATGCTGCCCTGGATGTACTGGAAGGCGATGCTGCGCGGCCGCGAATGGCTGGCCAGGCCCAAGCCCGCCATGCCCGCCTCGGCGGGATGATCGCTCACCACCAGCCGCGGGTGGCGTAGTCGGCGCCCGACAGCGCGAAGAGGATGCCGAGCCAGGCAATGGCGCCCAGCGCCATCACCCTGACGAGCCCCGCCTCTTCGCCCAGATGCATGAAGAACCAGAAGATCAGCCCCGCCTTGATCGCGGCGATCAGCAGGCTGGCGGCCAGGCTGGCCGCGCCGTGCAGAACGGCACTTGCCGCCACCGTGGCCGCCAGCAGCACCAGCAGCGCCGCCCATATCAGGATCAGCCGTCCGATACCGGTCATCATTCTCACCGTATCAGATAGAGCGCGGGATAGAGGAAGACCCAGATCACGTCGACCAGATGCCAGTAGAGGCCCGCGACCTCCACCACCACCGCCCGTTCCGGCAGCTGCAGGCGGCCGAGGCCGATCCTGAGGGCAAGGCCCGCAAGCAGCACCACGCCGATGCTGACATGGATCGCATGCAGCCCGGTCGCGATCATGTAGAGGTTCATGAACAGCCGGTCGACCGGGCCCGACAGGCCGTCCGACATCCCCCTGAACGGCAGCAGCCCTTCCTCTGCCTCCATCCCCCATTCCATACCCTTGACGCCCAGGAACAGAAGCCCGGTCAAAGCCGCGCCCAGAAGCAGCATCCAGCCGAGCCGCACCCGCCCGGCCCGTGCCGCCCGCACCGCCACGGCGACCGCCAGGCTGGAGGTCAGCAGAATGGCGGTATTGGCGGCCCCGATGAACAGATGCAGGCGCCTCGAGGCCGCGACCACCTCGTGCGGGTGCAGGCCGCGGACCACATAGATCGCCGCAAACAGCCCGCCGAACAGCATGATCTCGGTGCCCAGGAAGACGAACATGCCCATCAGATCGGCGGTACGCTGCTGGGCGGGCCGGGCATAGGGGTCGTGCAACCGGACGTTTTCAGCCATGTTTCGGCCCCTTCATCTCCACCTCATAGCCGTCATAGGGGCCTTCCGAGACCACGGGCGGCGGGTAGAAATTGTGCTTGGGCGGCGGCGAGGCCACCGTCCATTCCAGCCCGGTGACGCCCCAGGGGTTCGGGCCCGCCGGCCGGCCATGGCGCAGCGACCAGAACAGATAAGCGAAGGGCATGACATAGGCGACCGCCAGGATCGAGGCGCCGGTGGTCGACATGATGTGCAGCACCTGAAAGGCCGGGTCATAGCTGTGGTAGCGCCGCGGCATGCCCAGATAGCCCAGGATGAATTGCGGGAAGAAGGTGAGGTTGAAGCCCAGGAAGATGAACACGGCCGACAGCGTGCCCCAGAGCCGGGGATAGATCCGGCCGGTGATCTTGGGCCACCAGAAATGCAGCGCACCGAAATAGGCCGAGACCGTGCCGCCGACCATGATGTAGTGGAAATGCGCCACCACGAAATAAGTGTCGTGGAGATGCACGTCGATCGCCAGCATGGCCAGGATCAGCCCGGTCAACCCGCCCAGAACGAACAGGCCGATGAAGCCGGCCGCAAAGAAGAAGGGCGGGTCGAGCGCGATATGGCCTTTGTAGAGCGTCGCCGTCCAGTTGTAGACCTTGATCGCCGACGGCACCGCGACCACGATGCTGAGGAAGGAAAACACCGCGCTTGCATACATCGACTGGCCGGCCACGAACATATGATGGCCCCAGACCAGAAAGCCGATGATCGCGATCGCCATGGACGATCCGGCGACGAACCAGTAGCCGAAGACCGGCTTGCGCGCGGTGGCGGCGACCAGCTCGCTCACCACCCCCATGGCCGGCAGAACCATGATGTAGACCGCCGGGTGGCTGTAGAACCAGAACAGGTGCTGGAACAGCAGCGGGTCGCCCCCCAGCGCCGGATCGAACACGCCCAACCCGAACAGCCGTTCGGCTGCGATCAGCACCAGGGCGATCGACAGCACCGGCGTCGCCAGCACCAGAATGATCGAGGTCGCATAATGCGACCAGACGAACAGCCTGAGCCGCCCCCAGGTCATGCCCGGCGCCCGCAGCTTATGGACGGTGACGATGAAATTGAGCCCGGTCAGAATCGAGGAAAAGCCGACGATGAACACCGCCACCGCCACCAGCACGACATTGCCGTTGGCGAACATCGACGACAGCGGCGTGTAGAAGGTCCAGCCGGTATCGACCCCGCCGGTGATCAGCACCACCAGCGTGAACAGCCCGCCCAGCATGTAGATGTACCAGCTGATCAGGTTCAGCCGCGGGAAAGCCAGGTCGCGCGCCCCGATCATCAGCGGCAGCAGGAAATTGCCGAAGGTGTTGGGAATGGACGGGATCAGGAAGAACCAGACCATGATCACGCCGTGCAACGTGAAGGCCCGGTTATAGCCCTCATTGCTCAGAAGATCGCCCTCGGGCGTCAGCAGATCCGCCCGCACCAGAGCCGCGGCCGCCCCGCCCACGAAAAAGAACAGGGTGACCGAGATCATGTAGAGGATCGCGATCCGCTTGTGATCGGTGGTGAACAGCCACGAGCGCAGCGTGTGCCCCGCCCCCAGATAGCTTGCCCGTTCGGTCGCGGTGGTCGCGGTCATGGTCCGTCCTTCCAGCCCTGGCGCCGCAGCGACTTGATATAGGCCACCAGCTTCATCACCTGCTCTTCGTCCAGCAGGTTGCGGAAGGTCGGCATGATCCGCGGATAGCCGGCGGCGATCTCGGATTGCGGCAGCAGGATCGAGTCGCGGATATAGCGGTCGTCGGCGGTGATCACCCGGCCGTCATCCAGCGGTACGGGGCTGCCATAGAGCCCGTCGAGCGGCGGCGCATGAACCGTCGAACCCGGCCCGTGGCAGCCGCTGCAGCCCAGCGTGCGGAACAGCTGCGCCCCCTGTTCGGCAAGGGAGGGGTCCAGATCCGACTGCGCCAGCCAGCGGGCATAATCGGCCGGGCGCATCACCACCAGCCGGCCGCCCATGGTGGAATGATCGGTGCCGCAGAATTCGGCGCAGGTCAGCCGATAGGTTCCCGGGCGGTCGGCGGTGAACCACAGGCTGGTATAGCGCCCCGGCACCACATCGCGCTTCAGGCGCAGCGCCGGCACATAAAGGCTGTGGATCACGTCCTGCGAGGCCATATTCAGCCGCACCGGCGTCCCCGCCGGCACGTGCAGCTCGTCGATCTCTCGCTGACCGCCCGGATGCTGGACCTTCCACATCCACTGCTTGGCCACCAGGTTGATTTCCAGCGCGTCGTCGGGCGGCTCGTAGAGGTCGATATAGCTGCTGGTCGACCAGACGTAGAAGATCAGGATCAGAAGGAAGGGGATCAGCGCCCACGAGGTCTCCAGCCAGACATTCCGGTCGGGGGCATGGCGGCGGTCGACCTTGCGGCCGCGGCGATAGCGGATGGCGAACACCACCAGCAACAGGAAGACCGGCACCGACAGGGCCGCGATCAACAGGCTGAAGGCCAGGGCCAGCCGGTCGATTTCGGCCGCATGGGCCGAGGCCTCGGTGATCCAGGGGGCAAGCGAGGCGGTCATGAGCGCGGCCCTCCGCTCCGTCGGCGCCGTTCGCGCAGCACCGCAAGGCCGATCAGCCCCGCCCCCGCCAGAACCGTGGCGCTGCCGCCGATCCTGAGCGCCCACGACACCAGCGAGCCATAGCGGCCGGTCTTCGGATCGTAGTGATAGCAGAGCAGCAGCAGCTGATCGCCCCAGTCGCCGAGCCGCCCCTCCCCGGCCTCGGTCAGGGCCAGCGACAGATCGGTCGGCTCCGGCGCCACACCATAAAGCCAGCGGGCCAGGCGGCCATCGGCCGTCAGCACCGCCACGGCGGCGACATGGGCGTATTGCCCGATACTCTCGTCCCAGGCATAGCGGAAGCCCAGCGCATCGGTCACGGCGCGGATCTGCGCGGCCTGGCCGGTCAGGGCCGCCATGGCGCCATGGCCGAGATCCGGGAAGCCCTGCGTCAGCTCGTCCAGGCTGGCCCGGGCGGTCTCCGGCCCCTCATGCGGGTCGATGCCGAAGGCGACCACCGCGAAGTCCCGGCCGGCCGTGTAGTCCTGCGCCTGAATGGCACGGGCCAGGCCGGCCATGGTCACGCCGCAGATGTTCGGACAGTCGTGCAGCACCGGCGCCAGCAGGATCGGCCGGCCCCCGCCCAGCTCGCCCAGGGTGACGCGCGCGCCGGTCTGGTCGCGGAAGGCCAGATCCAGCGGCACACGCGCCCCGGGCTTCGGATCGATACCCGCCCGGTCGAAGGGGTCGAAGGGGGCCTGGGCGCCGGCCGGCAGGGCGGCGAGGATCAGGGTCAGCAGAATGGCGGCAAGGCGGATCATGGCGTCGTCCTTTCCCCCTGCCCCCGGTCTGGCGCGGGGTGAGCGGGATGGGCGGGCCAGCCGCGGGTCGCCAGAATCTGCATCGCCCGGTCGATCGGGATATGCGCCCGCCGGCCGGGGCCGTCGATCCAGCGATAGCCCTGAAGCTTTGCCGCGGCCGCGGCTTCCACCGCCGCACGTTCGCGGCGCGGATCGACCTGAAGGCGCGGTCCCGCGGGGCCCGGCCGGGTATCGCCGATCGCCTGCGTCTGTTCCGGCCCCAGCCTGGGGGTCAGCAGCAGCACCAGTCCGGCCACCAGCGCCGCCGAGAGTGCAATCCCGGCGAAGAGCCCGATCACGGCACGCACCACACCGCGTGCGGGCACGTCCCGCGGTTCGAAACCCGGCCCGACGCCCCTGTCGTCGCGGCCCGTCCGGTCCTGATGGTTCTGCGGGGTGGCGGTCATGGCCGGTCCTCCGCGTCGCGGCGCGCCCTCAGCCGGGCGGCGCGCGCAAGCAGCGCCGGCAGAACCAGCCCCGCCAGCAGCCCGATGCCCGCAAAGCTGAGCCCCGCCACCACGAAGATCGCGCCCGAGGGCGCCCCCGCCCGTCCCGCCGTGACCGGCAGCACCAGCCAGGCCATCTCCAGCATCCGGCCGGCCAGCACCGCGATCGCAAGCCCGGTCAGCCAGCGCCGATGGTGGCGGACCGGCGGAAACAGAAGCAGAAGGGCGGGCACGAAGCTCAACGCCGCGACCATCCAGATCACCACCGTCCAGATCCCGTCCGCGCGATGCTGATACCAGAGCACGCTGTCGGGCAGATCATCGGACCAGCTGATGAAGTACTGCATGAAGGCGAAATAGATCCAGAGCAGCAGGGCCGAGAGCAGCAGCCCGCCCAGAATACCCGGCTGCGCCGCGCCGCCGCCCCTGCGCAACCTGATGAGAATCGCCACCGCCAGTGCCGAGGCGGCCTGGATCGACAGCACATAGAGCCCGAAACCCGAGGAATGAAATCCCGGCTCCAGCGACATCAGCCAGTCGACCGCGAACATGGTGTGCAGCAGGGTGACGAGGATCAGCCCGCCGGCCGGTATGGCGACCGGCCGGCGCCGGGCAAGCAGCAGCAGGGCCGCAAAGCCGGTCACCACCGCCAGAAAGATCACCGTCCGCAGGGCGAAGAACCAGGGGGTGAGATAGAGGGTGCGGAAACCGGTCCGCTCGGGCCCCGACACCCAGGGATCGACCGCACCGGGCATGATCAGCAGCGGCAGGGCGGCAAGCACCATCAGCGGCAACAGCAGCAGCATCGCCTCTCCCGGCCCGCTCAATTCCTGGCGCCAGCTGCCGGGGATGATCCGGATCATCATGACCAGCACCAGCGCGCCCAGCGGCAGCCCCGACCAGAAGGCCAAGGCGGCGAGCCAGCCGGCCAGCACCGCCGGCTCTGCGATCATCCAGCCGAGGGAGACGAGGATCAGGGCCAGGGCCAGTATCCAGGAGCCGCGGATCCGGCCTCTGGCCGCGCGGGTCGTGTTGGGGGCGGGGGTCGTGTTGGAGGCGGGGGTCGTGTTGGGGGCGGGGGTCGTGTTGGGGGCGGGGGTCGTGTTGGGGGTGGGTGTCATGGCGCCCCCTCCGCCAGACGGGCCAGATCCTGGTCGTCCAGCAGTCCGGCCGGCGCATCCTGGCTGAGTTGCAGCGCCCGGATATAGGCCGCGATCGCCCAGCGATCGGCCGGGGCGACCCGGTCGGCATAGGAAAACATCACCCCATGGCCGCGGGTGATGACGTCGACCACATGGCTGTCGGGCGCCCCTCGCAGCCGTGCGATATGAAAGCTCGGCGGCTCCGGGAAGCCGCGCGCCGGCACGATGCCCCGGCCATAGCCGGCCTGGTCGTGGCAGGGTGTGCAGTAGATTTCGTACCGCTCCCGGCCACGGACGAGCAGCTCCATGCTCATCTCCGGCCGGGTGTTCAGGGCCGCAAGCGGCACCTCGTCGCCCCGCGCCATGGTGCCGGCCGGCGGCGCCTGGCGGGATTTGCCGTCGGCGAACAACCCGCTCGGCTCGTAGGAATCATAGCGCGGCTGGTAGCTCATCTCGTCGCACGAGGGCAGAAGGGCAAGCGCGGCCGCCAGCAGGACCAGGCGTTTCATTCCGGCGCCTCCCCCTGCAGCACATCCTCGATGCCGATCGGCGTCAGCGCCTCCAGCGCAGCCCGGGTGGCTGCCGGGTCGAAGCGGTCGTCATCGGCATAGACCACCAGAAAGAACCGGTCGGTGCTGGCCATGTGGAAGGCGGGCACGTCGAACAGCGGATGATGCAGCCGCGGCAGGCGGTTGAGCAGCAGCATGGCGCCGATCCCCGCCAGCACCGCAAACAGCACCATCAGCTCGAAGGTGATCAGCATGAAGGCCGGGTTCGAGATCAGCGGCCGGCCGCCGATATCGATCACATAGTCGAGATTGGTATAGACCTGCATGCCATAGCCCGTGGCGGCCCCCAGCACGCCGCCGGCAAAGGTGGCCCAGGCGATGCGGTTGTCCCGGAAGTCCAGCATCTCGGCCAGCCCCTCGATCGGGAACGGGGTATGGGCCTCCATCCGCCGATAGCCCTGGTCGCGCAGGCGGCGGATGCCGTCCTTCAGCCGGTCGGGATCGTCGAACTGCGCGATCATGCCGAAGACATTGCCGGCGGGGGCGGGTTCACGCATTCCGGCGCGCCTCCTTTTCTTCCAGCGCGGCCTCGTTCACCTCGAAGGCCGAAATCACCGGCAGGGCGCGGACGAACAGCAGGAAGGGCACCAGAAAGACGCCGAGCATGCCGGCGAACAGGGCCCATTCCCAGAAACTCGCGTGGTATTCGCCCCAGGACGAGACCAGCCAATCGCGATAGAGCGAGCTGACCAGCAGCATGTAGCGCTCGAACCACATGCCGATCGCGACCGACAGGCCGATCAGGAACAGCGCGGTCGGGCTGCTGCGCAGGCGGCGGAACCAGAGCAGCTGCAGCGGCACGAAATTGCCGATCACGGCGCCCCAATAGCTCCAGGCATAGGCGCCGGTCAGCCGATCGGTCAGGGTGCGGATTTCGTGTTCGCGGCCGGAATAGAGCACGTCGAACACTTCGGCACAGTAGCCATAGGCGGTCATCATGCCGGTTGCGAGCAGCAGTTTGCCCAGCAGGTCCAGATGCCGCGGCCGGACCAGATTGCCGAGCCCGAGCGCATGGCGCAGCACCACGGCGATCATCGAGACCACGGCAAAGCCCGAAAAGGCCGCGCCCAGCACGAAATAGGGCGGGAAGACCGTGGAGGCCCAGCCGGGGATCGGCCCTGCGGCAAAGAGCAGCGAGATTTCGGAATGGACCGACACCACCAGCGGCACGGCGATGGCGGCGGTCAGCCGATAGGCCTGCCGCCAGCGTGTCCAATGCCGGGCGGAGCCCCGCCAGCCCAGCGCCAGCAGGCCGTAGAACACCTGCTGGCGACGCTTGCGCGCCCGGTCGCGGGTGGCGGCCAGATCGGGCACGATGCCGATATACCAGAAGGCGACCGAAACCGTCAGATAGGTCAGCACCGCGAAGAAATCCCAGGCCAGCGGGCTTTTGAACTGCGGCCAGACCTCCATGGTGTTGGGATAGGGAAAGACCCAGTAGAACCGCCAGGGCCGGCCCAGATGCAGGATCGGGTAAAGCCCGGCGCAGATCACCGCGAACAGGGTCATCGCCTCGGCAAAGCGGTTCAGCGAATTGCGCCAATGGGCGTTGAGCAGCAGCAGCAGGGCCGAGATCAGGGTGCCGGCATGGCCGATGCCCAGGAACCAGACGTAATTGGCGATGGCGAGGCCCCAGTTGACCGGGATGTTGTTGCCCCAGACCCCCACGCCGTACAGAAACAGCACCCCCGCCGCCACCAGGAAGGTGGCGAAGAGCAGCAGCGCCACGCCGAAACAGATCCACCAGGCCCGCGGCGCCGGATAGTGCAGCGGGATGCCGGTGACCTCTGCCGTCACCGCCGCATAGGGGCTGCGGGCGCCGCCGGTCGCGTCGCTCATCCTGCACCCTCCCCCTCGCTGCCCTCCCTGCTCTCACCCGGCCCCGTCTCACCCGGTCCCGTCTCATCAGGCTCCTCGATCCGGGCCAGATAGGTGGTGCGGGGCCAGGTATTGGCTTCTTCCAGCAGGGCGTAGTTGCGGGGTCCGGTCTTCTGCCGGGTCACCTCGGCATCGGGGTCGGCGATGTTGCCGAAGGTGATCGCCCGGGTGGGGCAGGCCTGCTGGCAGGCGGTCACCACCTCGCCATCGCCGATCGGCCGGCCGTCGATCTTGGCCTTGATCCGGGCATCGCTGATCCGCTGGACGCAATAGGTGCACTTCTCCATCACGCCACGGTCGCGCACCGTGACGTCGGGATTGCGCATCGCCCTCAGCTCTTCCGGATCGTCACCGGTATAGTCGAACCAGTTGAACCGCCTGACCTTGTAGGGACAGAAGGACGAGCAGGTGCGGGTGCCGATGCAGCGGTTGTAGATCTGGACGTTCAGCCCCTCGGAACTGTGCACCGTGGCATTGACCGGGCAGCCCATCTCGCAGGGCGCCTGTTCGCAATGCATGCAGGGGACGGGCTGGAAATAGGCGCGTGGTTCCGCGGGGTCGCCCTCGTGGTAGTGGTCGACCCGCAGCCAATGCATCTCCCGGCCTTCGGCGACGAGATCCTCGCCCACCATGGCGACATTGTTTTCGGCGACACAGGCGACCACGCAGGCATTGCAGCCGATGCACAGATCCAGATCGATCGCCATCGCCCAGGACGGGCCGTCGCCGCTCTCCCGCACAGGGTAGAAGGTCGGCGCCCGGGCCCGTTCCGCTTCGGCCGCCTTCGGTCCCGGTGTTGCGCGGTGGTGGGAAATGTCCTGCGCATCGGGCGGCACGGTGCGGACGAAATCGAACCCGTCCATCGCCTGATGGGCCTGGGTGGTCGCGATCCGTCGGCTGGCGCCCGTCGCCTGAAGCCGGGCCTCTTCCACATGCCAGCTTTCGCCATGCGGGCGGATGGCAAAGGCGTCATAGCCGATCCCCTGCCCCACCCGGCCGGCCTTGCGCCGGCCATAGCCGAAGGTGACCGACACCGTATCGGCCTCCTGCCCGGGCGTGATCCAGACAGGGCCCTGCAGGCTGCGGCCCGTGGCGGACAGCGTCACCATATCGCCGCCCTTCAGCCCGCGTGCCGCGGCAAGTGCCGGGCTGATCCCGATCACATTGGTCCAGGTCACCTTGTTCGCGGGCTTCGGCGTCTCCTGCAGCCAGGCATTGTCGGCGAAGCGGCCGTCCCAGATGGTGGGGTCGGGGCCGAAGACCACGCTCAACCCGTCGACCACCGGTTCATCCGCCACGGCCGGCGGGTCGATCACGGCATCGGGCCTCACCTCCGGTGCTGCCGTGCCCTCGACCAGACCGGCGAGCAAGGCTGCCCGCCAGCGGTCTTCGAAGGCCGCGCCCCAGCGCTGCCGCCAGGTCTCCATCACCCAGGCGCGCTCCGGCGGCTCGGCACCGCCGGGCAGGATGCCGGTCAACCCGGCGAGCACCCGGTGCCGGCCACGTACATCGTGGAAGGGCCGCACCAGCGGCTGGATGATGCTGACGGTGCCATCCACCGCCCGGGCATCGCTCCAGCTTTCCAGCTCGTGGGCCAGCGGCAGATGCCAGCCGGCGATGGCGGCGGTCTCGTCGACATGCAGCCCGGCATGGATGATGGTGCCCACCTGCGCCGCCGCCTCGCCGAAGCCGCTGCCGGCCGGGGCGGCATAGGCCGGATTGGCGCCCAGTACCGCCAATGTCGTCACCCGCCCGGCCGCCATGTCGTCGACCAGTTGGTCGAAGGAGGTGGGCTGGTCGAAGGAGGTGGACCCGGCGGGCGGCAGGGCCGCGACCGGTTCGGTGAAGCGCAGCGTCTGCCCCAGGGCGCCGGTCCGGGCATTGACCAGAAAGGCCAGGGCCTGCACCTCCGCGGGATGGCGGGGCCCCACCGTGAACAGCCCGCGCGGGCCCGCGGCGGCAAGCGCCCGGGCCGCACGCATCGCCCAGTCCCTTTCCCGGGCCGTCAGCGCGGGCCCGGTCGCCGGCACCTCGCCCACACCCAGTTCTGCGGCGATGGTCACCGCCAGACTGCCGATCCGCCGCGCCGGCGTCACCAGCCGGGCATCGGCCCGGGTGCCGGTCAGCGAGGGCACGGGCTCTGCCACCATCAGCCGGCTGTCGCCTGCCCCCGCCTGAAAGTCCCGCCGCCGCTCCGCCCAGCGCCGCGCCGTCACGATCTGATGCGGCCCGGGCCCCAGCAGGTCGTCATCCAGCGCCACGACCACCTCTGCCGCCTCCAGCGCCGGCTGGCGGTCGAGCGGCCGGCCGAAGGCAAGCGCCGCCGCCCGGCGCGGGCCATCCTCGGCCAGCGGCTCGAACACATGCCAGCGCGCGCCCGGCCAGCGCGCGTGCATCGCCCCGATCTGCCGGGCCAGTGTCGGGGACGTGACGGTCCCGGTCAGCAGGCGGAAGCCCTCCCCGCCGGTCCCATCCAGCAGTGAAGCGAGGCGCGCCAGCGCGCGGTCGACCTCTGCCCAGGTCACCGGCCGCCCGTCCCGCAACGGCGCGGCCGACCGGTCGGGGTCATAGAGGTCGAGCAGGGCGGCCTGCAGAAACGGATCGGTGCCGCCCCGGGTCGCCGGATGGTCGGGATTGCCCTCCAGCTTCACCGGCCGGCCGACATGGGTCTTGCCCAGCACCGGCTGGGCATAACCGCACAGCGTCACCGCCGTCGCGTACCAGCGCGGCTCACCCGGCACCATGAATTCGGGCGCATTCACATAGGGCAGCGCCGCCTCGTCGCTCTCGCCCTCGCAGCCGGTGAAGCCGGCAAGGGCCAGCGAGGCGGCCATGGCCTTCAGAACCGATCGGCGGTCCACCTCGGGCATCAGCCTGGCGAAACCGGGAAACTCGGTCGCCACCGCCTCGCGGAAACCGGGGGCTGCGGTCAACTCGTCCAGGCTGCGCCAGAACACACGGCCGGTCTTGCCGTGCAGCTGCCCCCTCAGCCGGGCCGCCGCATCCGTCGCATCCGTCTTCGGGGTGTCACCGGTGGCAGACATCGCAATCGTCGAGCTTCGCAGGCTCGATGCCATAGACCTTGATCATCATCTCGCCATACAGGGCATGGCGTTCGGGGTGGGCGTCCCATTCGGACCAGTCCATCCGGGTCACCTGATCGGGCGGTCTCAACCGCGGGGCGGGATCGCGATGACAGTCCAGGCACCAGCGCATCTGGAAGGGCTCGGCCCGTGCGGTCAGCGGCATCCGGTCGACCCGGCCATGGCAGGTGACGCAGGGCACTCCCCGGTCGATATGGATCGCGTGGTTGAAATAGACGTAATCGGGCAGCCGTGCGACGCGCTGCCAGGCGATCGGCCGGCCCGTGGCCAGGCTGTCGCGCACCGGCGCCAGCACCGGCGCACCGGTCCAGAGTTGGGAATGGCAGGTCATGCAGACATGGGTCGGCGGCAGATCGGCATGTTCGCTGGTCTCCACGGCCGTGTGGCAATAGCGACAGTCGATCCCCAGCCCGCCGACATGATGTTCGTGGCTGAACGGTACCGGCTGGTCCCGGACCCAGCCGATCAGCGTCGCATAGCTCGACTCCATGTATCCCCCGATGAACAGAACGGCGCCGACGGCGGCAAGGGCGACCAGAAGCAGCGCGGCCCTGAGCCGTGTATCGGCCGATTTGGTGAAAATCTGCGGCATTGCGCCCCTGCCCTCTTCGTCCGGCGGCAGCCTTGCCCCCTGCTGCCGAACAAGTGGTTGCAGTCTCGAAAGCCCCGAGCTGCCGATCGGTTCCGCATCAATCTGTCCCGGAACAGGAAAGCGGACGGCCGGTTGCCGATGCGTCTGCCCCAACCAAACCATCGGAGCCGCCGACGTGCTCTCGCTCTTCCAGCTTCTCGCCAGCCTGTTGACCGTCACCGCCGTCTTCGCCTGGCTGAACCACCGCATTTTCCGCCTGCCCGCGAATATCGGCCTGCTGGTGATGGGGCTGGGCGCCTCGCTGCTGCTGATCGCGATCGAGCTGCTCTTCCCGGAAACCCATCTCTACGGCGCGCTGACGCAGGGGCTCCGTCAGATCGATTTCTATGAAGCGGTGATGCACGGCATGCTGGCCTTCCTGCTGTTTGCAGGTGCGCTGCATGTCGACCTCGGCCGGCTGCGCCGGCGGGCGCCGGTGGTCGGGGTGCTGGCGACGGTCGGCGTCGGCATCTCGACGCTGATCATCGCGGGCGGGTTGTGGGCCGGGGCGGCGGCGCTCGGCATCGATATCGCCTTCGCCTGGGCCCTGGTCTTCGGTGCGCTGATCGCCCCGACCGACCCGGTGGCGGTGCTCTCCACCCTCAAAGCCGTCGACGTGCCCGAAACGCTCGAGACCGACATGACCGGCGAGGCCCTGTTCAACGACGGCATCGCCGTGGTGCTGTTCACCATCACACTCGAAGCCGCGACCGGCCCGTCGGAGGGGTTCGGCGTCTCCCACATCCTCCGGCTGCTGGTGGTGGAAGCGGGTGGCGGGGCAGCACTCGGTCTCGCCACCGGTTTCCTGGCCTTTCGGGCGCTCAGGGCCATCGACGACTATTCGATTGAGGTGATGATCTCGCTGGCGCTCGTCACCGGTACCTACGCCCTTGCCGACATGCTGCAGATGAGCGGCCCGATTTCGGTGGTGGTGGCCGGCGTGCTGATCGGCAATCACGGCGCCGCC
The DNA here is from genome assembly GCF_039634785.1 of Tistrella mobilis. NCBI lineage: Bacteria > Pseudomonadati > Pseudomonadota > Alphaproteobacteria > Geminicoccales > Geminicoccaceae > Tistrella > Tistrella mobilis. The sequence goes on from NZ_JBBIAB010000030.1 coordinate 27,579, forward strand.
GACGCGATGAGTGCCCAGACCCGCCGCTATGTCTTCGGTTTCTGGACGCTGGTCGACGACACGCTCAACGCGGTGCTGTTCCTGCTGATCGGGCTGGAAGTTCTGGTGCTGGGCTTCGATCCGGACCTCGCCTGGATCGGGCTGGTGGCGATCCCGCTGGCCCTGCTGGCCCGCTTCGCCTCGGTCGGCCTGCCGGTCGCGGTGCTGGCGCATTGGAAAAGCTTCGCCCGCGGTACCGTCCCGGTGCTGACCTGGGGCGGGGTGCGGGGCGGGATTTCGGTCGCCCTCGCCCTCTCGCTCCCCGCCTCGCCCGACCGGCCGGTGATCCTGGTCGCGGCCTATGCGGTGGTGCTGTTCACCATCGTCGTCCAGGGGCTCAGCCTGGACCGGGTGGTCCGCCGCACCGCCTTGCCGGACGACGCGACGGCCCCGGGGCCGGATCAGCCCGCCCCCCCGGCATCCGGCAAGGCATAGGCCATCAGATAGTCGCCGAGCCGGGTTCGCAGCCCGCCATGGCCACCGGCCGCGATCACCACATACTGGCGGCCATCATCGCCCATATAGGTCATCGGGGTCGCCTGACCGCCGGCCGGCAGCCGCGCCTCCCACAGTTTTTCGCCGGTCCGCTCGTCGAAGGCGCGCAGATACTGATCGGTGGTGGCCCCGATGAAGATCAGCCCGCTGGCGGTTGCCGTATTGCCGCCGATATTGAACACGCCGGTCGGCAGCGGCAGGTTGACATGCGTGCCGAAGGGCCCGGTATCGCGCGTGGTCCCCAGCGGCCGCTGCCACAGGATCTGACGGCTGCGAAGGTCGATCGCCACCAGCTTGCCCCAGGGCGGCGCATGACAGGGCGCCTGGAACAGGCCGAGCCAGGGTTTCACCACCGCCGCATAGGGCGTGCCGTATTGCGGCCCGACCGCGAATGCCGCCGGCTTCGGATAGGGCTGGCCGCTGTCCCATCCGGCCCAGGGTTCCATCAGCCCCTCGGCGATGGCCTGATCCTGCGGCATCGGACGCACGGTGAAGGGGATGTAGCTGGCATTGGCGATCAGTACCTGACGGGTGGGGTCGATCGTCGCCCCCTGCCAGTCCACCACGCCGTCGAAGGCGGGATAGGAAATGTCGCCACCCAGGGTCGGCGGGGTGAACCGCCCGTCATAGCGCAGCCGGCGGAAATCGATCCGGCAGAGCAACTGATCGATCGGTGTCGCCCCCCACATGTCGATCGCCTTCAGATCCGGCGGCGCCAGCGACGGCATGCCGGAAGAGACCGGCTGGGTGGCCGACAGCGTGTCGCCGGGCAACCCGTCGCCGGGCACCGGCATCTCCTCCACCCCCGTCAGCGGCTCGCCGGTGCGCCGGTCGAGCACGAAGAACTCGCCCATTTTGGTCGACTGGATCAGTGCCGGCACCGTGCCGTTCGCGGTGGGCAGATCGACCAGCGACGGCCCGATCGGCAGGTCGAAGTCCCAGACGTCGTGATGGACGGTCTGGAAATGCCAGCGCTCCTTTCCGGTCTCGATGTCGAGTGCGACCAGCGCGCTTGAATAGGTCTCGTCGAACGGCCGGCGTTCGCCCCCCAATAATCCGGCGTCGCATTGCCCAGCGGCACATAAACCAGTCCCAGGCGGGCATCGGCGGTATAGCTGCCCCAGCCATTGGGCGTGCCGCGGGTGAAGCTCTCGCTCGGTTCAAGCGGCGCGGTCGGGTCGGGCCGGCCCAGATCCCAGGCCCAGGCCGGCGCGCCGGTGGTGGCGTCATAGGCGCGGATCACGCCCGACGGCTCCCCCTGGGCCTGATTGTCATAGACCCAACCGCCCAGCACGATCCGGTCCCTCAGCACCATCGGCTGCGAGGTGATGAAGTGAAAGCCGGGCGGCACCTCGCCCAGCCGGTCGGTCAGGCTGACGAACCCGCCCTCGCCGAACCCTGCGCAGGGCCGGCCGGTTTCGGCATCCAGCGCCACCATCCGGGCGTCGGCGGTGGTGGTGACGATGCGCCGTCGACAGGGCGTGCCCGCGGGTGCTTCGTAATAGGCGACACCCCGGCAGGCCAGATATTCATTGGCAGAGGTATCCGCCTCGGGGTCGAAGCGCCAGCGCTCCTGGCCCGTCTCGGGGTCGAGCGCGATCACCTGGCGGTGTGGCGTGCAGAAATAGAGCCCGTCGCCGACCTTGATCGGTGTCGCCTCGAAATTGAACTCACGCCCATTGCGGGTCTCGAAGGCCTTGGGCAGGTCGCCGCTCCGGAACTGCCAGGCGGGTTCCAGCCCGGCGACGTTTTCGGGTGTGATCTGGTCGAGCGGGGAAAAGCGCCGGCCCTCGGCCGTGCGGCCGTAATATCGCCAGTCGCCCGCGGCAACGGCGGGTGCCGGCTCCGGCACCGGGGCCACCGTCTCGGCCTCGCCGGCCTGCACATAGCGGGTCGCGGTCACGCGATAGCCGGCCGCCACCACCAGCACCACGACCAGCGCATAGCCTGCCGCCGATGCCCAGCGCCCGATCGGTCGGGGCGCCCCGTCCTTGTCTCGGCCGCCCATGTCCCGGCCGCCGTCCAGCCGCCCGGCGATCCATGGCAGGCTCAGCCAGATGCCGAGCACGGCCGGCGCAATCAGCCGCGGCACCAGTTGCCAGCCGTCGAGGCCGACCTCGGTCAGCGCCCAGACCAGGGTGGTGGCGAAGGTCAGCCCATAGATCCACAGCGCCTCGCGCCGCCGCGCCGCCACCAATGCCCCGGTCGCCACCAGGCCGATGCCGGCGATGGCGTAGTACCACACCCCGCCGAGCAGGATCAGCCAGCCGCCAAGCCCGATGAACACAAGGCCCAGCAGGATGACGAGCACCCCGGTCACGCCGGTCCAGGACGGTCTGAGCGATTGCAGTCTCATCGGAGATCCCCTCTTTCTGCGGCAGGTTCAATTCCTGCAACGGGGGCGTCCGGCGACTGTTCCGGCCGGGACGTGTCGGAACCCATCGGCCCGCCTTCCGTTGCCCCTGTACCTGGTCCGCATCACGGGAAGCGTCCGATGATCCCCACCTGGCTCCATATCCTCGCCATCCTGTCGATCGCCACAGGCCTGCTGGTCGCGATCGCCATTGCCGTCGACGAGTGGCGCCACCCCCAGCACATGTGGATCATGAATGTCGTCTGGCCGGTGACGGCGCTGTTCGGCAGTTTCCTGTCGCTCTGGGCCTATCGCCGTTATGGCCGGCTGGCCACGCGTGACCGCGCCATGGCCGCGATGAAGCGGAATGAAGACCCGCCCCATCGCCGCGAGACCCCGTTTCCGGCCATGGTCGGCAAGGGGGCGGCCCATTGCGGCAGCGGCTGCGCCCTGGGCGATCTCGCCGCCGAATGGCTGGCGGTGGCGGCACCTGTGGTCGCCACCTGGTTCGGCTGGCAGAGCCTTTTCGCCGAGAAGATGTTCGCGGTCTGGATCCTCGACTTCCTGTTCGCCTTCGTTCTGGGCGTGGCCTTCCAGTATTTCACCATCAAGCCGATGCGGCAGCTGGGCGTGGTTCAGGGGCTGCTCCAGGCGGTGAAGGCCGATGCCGCCTCGCTCACCGCCTGGCAGGTCGGCATGTACGGCTTCATGGCCCTGGCCCAGTTCCTGATCTTCCGGCAGTGGCTGGACACGAAACTTGAGGTTGCGACACCGGAATTCTGGTTCATGATGCAGATCGCCATGCTGGCGGGTTTCGCCACCGCCTATCCGGTCAATTGGTGGCTGCTGTCGCGGGGCATCAAGGAACGGATGTAGGCCGCCGGGTCGATCAGGCGGCGACCAGGGCCTCGATCGCGGCGACCGCATCGGCGACGCCGTCCTCGGCCGTCATGGCTGCGGCCAGCGCCCCGGCGCGCGCGCGCATCTCGGGCCGGCCGGCGGCGGCGATGGCGGCGTCCAGGCGGTCGGCATCCAGCCGGGCGATATCCACCGGTGGTGGCGCCACGCCGGCCCGGCGCAGACGATCGGCCCAGAAGGCATTGTCGACCGCAAACGGCACCACCACCGAGGGCACGCCGGCCCGCACCGCCGAATGGCTGGTCCCGGCCCCGCCGTGATGGATCACCACCGACATCCGCGGAAACAGCCGGTCGTGGGGCGCCTCGCCGATCACGAACACGGCGTCAGGCAGATCGCGGGGGTCGACGCGGCTCCAGCCCGGGCTGAAGACGATGCGGTGGCGACGGGCGAGCCGCGACAGCTCGCGGGTCAGCAGCCGCGGATCGATGCCCGCCATGCTGCCGAAGCCGATATAGACCGGCGGCGGCCCCGCCGACAGAAATTCCTCGAGCGCCGGCGGCGGCGTCCAGGCCGCTGCCGGCCGGACCCATTGCCCGCAGACCCGCGCCGTGACCGGCCAGTCCCCCGGCCGGGGCACCAGGCCCGGCGAAATGCCGTAGAGCATCGGATGATCCCGCCAGGCGTGGAGCCGGGGCGGCAGACCGCAGACCCTGCGGCGGGCGGCATTGGTGCTCTCGGCGAAGCCCCGCCAGAACCGCTCGTTGACCAGCCTGTGGCTCAGGCGGTTGAACGGCCGGAACACCCGCCCGGGCCTGATGAAGGGCGACGGAAAGGCCGATGTCGGCGACAGCGGAATGGTCCCGAGGCCGATGGCCGGCACTTTCAGGCATTCCGCCACCGACAGCCCGACAAAGGCGGCAAGGGCCGAGGGCAGGATGGCGTCGCTGCCGGCCGCAGCCGCCAGAACCTGCCGCATCCAGCCTTCGACCAGCGGGTTCACCACTTTTGCCGCGGCGCGCGCCGTGCCGTCCACACCGTCGGGATCGCCGACCAGGTCCGACAGCACCTCTCCAGGCTGCAGATCCTGACGGATGTCGCCCGAAAGCCCGGTCGCCGGCACGCCCAGCGCATAGGCGCTGCTCAGGGTGGACGCATCGGCAAGCAGCCGCACCCGATGACCGGCATCCATCAGCCCACGCGCCAGCACGGCCAGCGGGCGGGTGTCGCCCTCGGTGCCGTAGGTGACGATGGTGAACTTCATCGGGGGATGCCTTCGCGGGGTGCGTGGCGAATCCGGGTGACGCCCGGGCTTCGTCGCCGTATATAAATGCACGTCGTATACTTTTGTAAAGATCGGAACCGAGCAGGAGCCGGAGATGACCCGGACCCGGAGATGACAGCCGTCTCGACGCTTTCAGACCGGACGGCGGCCTCGGACGAGACGCCGGGCCCGGACGAGACGATGGCCCCGGACGAGACAATGGGCCGGCGGGAGCGCAAGCGCCGGCAGATGCTGGACCATCTGGCCCTGACCGCACAGCGCCTGTTCGCCGCGGCGGGCTATGATGCCGTCACGATGGAGCAGATCGCCGCCGAAGCCGATGTCGCCAAGCGCACGCTCTACAACCATTTCCCCACCAAGGAAGCGGTGCTGGCGCATTGGATGGACCAGGAATTCGCGCGCGAACGGGCGATGCTGCGCGCCGGCTTTTCCGGACGCGACGGCGTGACCGCGCGCCTCTCCTGGGTGCTCGACAGTTCGGCGGCCTGGTGCGAGGCCCATCCGGGCTATATGGCGGCCTATATCCGACACCGCTTCACCATTTTTGCTCAGGACGGCGCTGCACGCCCCCCCTGCACCGAGAGCGACATCACCCATGTCTGGCGCGAACTGGTCGAGGCGGGCCAGGCCGCCGGAGAGCTGACCGGCACCCTCTCCGCCGACCATCTGGCCAATGGGCTGCACCATCTCTATTTCGGCGCCATCATGCGCTGGCTCACCGAGCCCGGCCTGTCCCTCCGCGATGAATTCGCGGTCGTGGTGCGGCTGTTCATGGAGGGGGCCCGCCCCCTTCCAAGGGGCGGCTGAAAGCCGCGGCGTCAGGACAGCAGCCATGAAAAGGACTGTCTGAGCCGCGCCGTCCCGTCGGTTTCGAACCAGCGGCCATGGGCCAGGATCACCCGCTCGGGAGCCTGACCGATCATGGTCTCGACCGCCGATTTAAGCCCGGCGCGGTTGTGACGAAAAGTCAGCCGCATATCCCTGGGCATGGAGCCATGCGGCGCCAGCACCCCGCCCAGCCGGCAGGCGATGCACAGCAGCGGCGAGCCCAGCCGCTCGCGCTCGAAATTCTCGATCAGGTCGGTCAGGATCAGCGTCCGGCTGGGACGGTGAAAGAACACGATCTCGGTCATGAAATCGCCGGCAACCGGCATGGTGTCCAGCACCCCGTCCCAGGGCCAGGGCCCCGGCCCGTCCAGCGGTCGAAAGGGGCCGCGGATCCGGTCGCCCGCCTGTTCGGGGATGCGGGGCGCAAGATACACCGCGGCCTCGGGCCAGGCGGCCGCCCAGTCGGGGATCCACCAGTAATGGATGCGGTTGGGGCCGATGATCCAGGCCGGCCGGCCGATCCGGTCGATCGCGGCCCGAAGCTCCGGCGTCAGCTCGGTGGGCGAGTGCACGAACAACCGCCCGTCCGGCAGGCGGATGATGGTGGTCCGCGTCGGAAACGGGATTTTCGGCCAGGGCATGCCATAGCGGATCACCGGCCCGTCGACGATCCACACATCCTCCGCCACGGGCTTCAGCGTGAACAGCGGATCATAGGTCGCCCGCATCCTGCACCCCGCTCAGAACGAGATCGACTTGAACGCCCGGGTCTGCTCGGTCAACGCCACCTCGGTCGGCAGGCGCTCCATGGAACTCGCCCCATAGAAGCCGTGGCAGTGGCGGGCGGTCTTCAGCACATAACCGGCATCCTCGGGCATCGACACCGGCCCGCCATGGACCAGCACGATGACATCGGGATTGACCGATTGCGCAGCCGCCGCCCAGCGGTCGACCATCGCCGGGCAGTCTTCCAGCTTCACGGCGGTGTCGGCCCCGATGCTGCCGCCGGTGGTCAGCCCCAGATGGCAGACGATGATGTCGGCACCGGCTTCTGCCATGGCGACCGCATCCGCCTCGCCGAAGACATAGGGCGTGGTCAGCATGTCTTTCGCGGCCGCAAGCCGGATCATCTCCACCTCATGGGCATAGCCCATGCCGGTCTCTTCCAGGTTCTGGCGGAACACGCCGTCGATCAGCCCCACGGTCGGGAAGTTCTGCACGCCCGCGAAACCCAGCGCCTTCAGCTGGTCCAGATAGTGATCGAAGATGCAGAACGGGTCGGTGCCGTTGACGCCGGCCAGGACCGGGGTGTGCTTCACCACCGGCAGCACCTCGCGCGCCATTTCCATCACGATCTCGTTGGCATTGCCATAGGCGAGCAGGCCCGACAGCGAGCCGCGCCCGGCCATGCGATAGCGGCCGGAATTGTAGATCACGATCAGGTCGATCCCGCCGGCTTCCTCGCATTTGGCCGACAGGCCGGTCCCGGCCCCGCCGCCGATGATCGGGATCCGGTCGGCCACCATCCGGCGGAAACGGTCCATCAGCTGGCCACGATCGAAACGGGTCATCATCATCTCCCGGCAATGTCGAGGAAGGCCGCCACCACCGCCTCGGCAAAAGCGGGGTCGTTGACGGCTTGGGGCAGGTCGATCAGCCGCCGGCGATCGGTCTGGCGGACCGTCTCGCGCAGTGCGGCGAACAGGGCGGCATCGGCCTCGGGGTCGTGGAAGGGCGCGCCGGGCACATCGATCACCGACACGCCGCCCAGCGGCAGCAGGAAGCGGACCTCGCCCTCCATGCGGTTCAGCCGCTCGCCGATCCAGCGGCCCATCCGGTCGTTCTCCTCGGGCGTGGTCCGCATCAGCGTGACCTGGGCATTGTGGACATGAAGCTGCCGGTCGCGATAGCGCGCGGGCACGGTCTCCAGCCCGCCGAAATTCACCATGTCGAGCGCGCCGCACGAACCGACATAGGGCAGCCGCGTGCGGATCGCCGCACCCAGCCGGTCCTCGCCCGCGCTCATCACCCCGCCCATCAGCAGATCGGCGACTTCGGTGGTGGTCACGTCGATCATGCCGGCAAGGCGGCCGCTATCGGCCAGTTTCTCCATCGTCCGCCCGCCGGTGCCGGTGGCGTGGAAAACGAAGCATTCGTAATCGGCCTCCAGCCGCGCCACCACCTGTTCGATGCAGGGGGTGGTGACGCCGAACATGGTCAGGCCGAGCGCGGGCTTCTCCGGTACCACGGCGTCGGGCAGCGGCCGGGTGACGGCGCCGGCCATCATGTTGGCGGCATTGCCCAGAACCTTGCGCGAGATTGAATTCAGCCCGGCCAGATCGACCACCGAATAGAGCATGGCGATGTCGTTGGGCCCCACATAGGGCGCCACATCGCCCGAGGCGACGGTCGAGATCATGATCTTAGGGGTGCCGACCGGAAGCCGACCCATCCCCGGGGTGATCAGTGCGGTATTGCCCGAACCGCCCGCCCCGATCATGCCCAGGATGCGGGGCGCCTGCGCATCCACCCAGGCCGCGAAGGCCCGCGCCACAATGGCCACCGCCTGACCGCGATCCGCCGTTGCAGCCAGTTCTTCCGCCGCCCCAGGCAGCGCGGCCAGCACGTCCCGCGTGGTGACGTCGGCGGCCCCGGAGCTGCCGCGGGGGGCCACATCGACCAGTTTCACGGCCACGCCGGCCGCGCGGATCAGATCCCGCAGATAGACCAGCTCGTCGCTCTTGGTATCGCAGGTGCCGGTGACGACGACGAAGGGGGCATCGGTCGTATCGCTCATGGGGTCGTTCCCTCCCGGTTCGGCTTTTGACCGAACCCTATTGCATCGGAACCCTTCACCCCAAGAGAAATTCCACACCATTGCCCGCGGAAAAAGCGAGCCCTCGGTCACAGCAGAACCATCACCACCAGCACCAGGGTAAGCAGCACAAGATATGCCCTGGCATGCAGACGATCAGGCAGGCGGCCGATCAGCGGCGCGCTCAGCCTGACGCCGATCGTCGATCCGATGGCGAGGGCCAGGAAGGCGCCGGCATCGACATATCCCGTCGATCCCTCGGCCAGCCCCACATAGCCGATCGTCCCCGCCACCGCCATCGGCAGGGAAAGCGGGCTTGCCATCGCAGTGGCGGCGGTCATGTCGGCGCCGCGCCGACGCAGCAGCGGCACGGTCATCACGCTGCCGCCGACGCCCAGAAAGGCCGCGATCGCGCCGATGCCCAGCCCGATCAGGGCCGCGGCCCGCCGCCGCATCGGCCGGGCCGGCCTCGCCGCACGGGTCATGAAACCGGGCCGGAACAGACAGTCGAGAATGGTGAGGCCCAGATAGGCGATGAAGGCCGCCCTGAGGCCTTCGCCCCCGAACGAGATCGCCGCCCGGGCGCCGATCACGGCCCCCAGGCTGACCGGCAGGATCAGCGGCCGCAGCTGCCCCATGTCCAGGCTGCCGGCACGGGCATGGCGCAGGCTGGCAAAACCGGCGCCGACTATCATCACCGCCGTGGAGGTCGCGACCGCCATATGCATGGCCTGCGCAGGCGCGGTACCGGCGGCCGTGAACATCGCATAGAGCAGGGGTACGGCGACGAAACCGCCGCCGAAGCCGAACAGAACGGTGGTGAGCCCGGCGAGCCCGCCGAAGGCCAGAAGCAGAAGATTGAGATCGATCGGAAGATGCATGGCACGGGGCATCCTGATGGGGCAGCGTCCGGGCCATCATGGCGTCGGCAGGCCTTGCCGGCTTTCGAAGATCAGCCGATCATCTTCGCGTTCAGGCCACATTCCGGAAGATTGCCCTCCCTTGCGCAACATCGCCCTCGACACGGTCGACGCCACCCCGCGTCCGGTGCTGGCGATCGGCACCGACTATCCGCACGGGGCGCAGCTGCCGCCCCACACCCATCGCCGCGCGCAGTTTCTCTACGGCATGACCGGGCTGATGGAGGTGGAGACCGCCGATGGTGCCTGGGTGGTGCCGCCGCATGCCGGGGTCTGGGTTCCCGCCGGCGCCCGCCATGCGGTGCGGATGGTGGGGGTCGCGACCCGCAGCCTGTACATCGAACCGGCGGCAGCGCCGCGTCCGGCGGCGATCTGCGAGGTGCTGACCGTCTCGCCCCTGCTCCACCAGCTGCTGCTCTCTGCCGCGGAACTGCCCGCCCTCTATGATCAGGCGGGCCGCGACGGGGCGTTGATCGGGCTGATCCTGCACGAGCTTGCCGCCGCCCCGGTGCTGCCGGTCTTCGCGCCGCTGCCGCCGGATCCGCGCCTCGGCGCGCTCTGCCGCGAGATCCTGCGCGCCCCCGATATCCGCATCCGCCCCGACGACATCGCCCGCCGGCTGGCGATGAGCCCGCGCAGTTTCACCCGCTTCTTCCGCAGCCAGACCGGCCTCTCCTTCGGGGCCTGGCGTCGCCAGGCCTGTCTGATGGCGGCCCTCTCCAGGCTCGCCGCCGGCCAGCCGGTCACCACCGTGGCGCTGGATCTGGGCTATGACAGCCCGGCCGCCTTCTCGACCATGGTCCGGCGCCTGCTGGGCCGGCCGCCCTCGGCCCTGGCGGGCAATGTCTGACGCAACCATGTCCGAGGGGGCCGCCGGCCGGGATCGGAACACGCCGCCCCGGCAGGGGTTCGGACGGCAATGGGCGCATCGCCCGCCGATCAGGAGACCGGATCCATGCCGCTCACACTCCGGAGCCCCGCTTTCGCCGACGGCGAACGCATTCCCGACCGTTTCACCCGGACGGGCGACAATCTGTCGCCACCCCTCGACTGGCAGGACCCGCCCGAGGGCACCCGAAGCTTCCTGCTGATCGTCAAAGACCCCGATGCCCCCGGCGGCACCTTCCGCCACTGGGCCGTGTTCGACCTGCCCGCCGATCGGACAGGGCTGGAGGAAGGGGCCGGCCGTCCCGGCAGCGGCGTCCGCCACGGCACCAATGATTTCGGTTCAGCGGCCTATGACGGTCCTGAGCCGCCCGAAGGCCATGGTCCCCATCACTATCACTTCCGTCTGGCCGCACTCGACATCGACCATCTGGAGGTCGACCCGGGCCGCCGCGTCGGCGAAATCTGGGCCGCCGCCCGGCCGCATATGCTCGCCGAAGCCGGGCTGGTCGGGCTGTATGAACGCGGCCGCGGCTGACCCGGGCCGGTCTCTATGCCGGCCGGGCCGACGCGTCGGGCGGATCGCGGAAGAAGCCTTCCAGCTCCGCGAAAGGCATGGCCTGGCCGGCAAAGCCGAAACTGCCGTCGCGGCGCATCTCGCGCGCGGCCCGGACGAAGGCACCGAAGGCGAGCCGGGCGAGGGTCGACCCCAGGCTGATCCGCTTCACGCCTGCCGCGGCCAGTTCATCGGCCGAAGCCGCCATGCCCGCGATGCCGATCACCACATTGACCGGCCGGCTCACGGCGGCACAGACCCTGCGCACCGCCTCCAGATCCGGCAGGCCCGGCGCATAGAGGACGTCGGCACCGGCCGCTTCGAAGGCCTGAAGGCGGCGGATGGTGTCGTCCGGATCCGGGCGACCCCACATGAAATTCTCGGCCCGCGCCGTCAGCACGAAATCCCGATCCAGCCCGCGGGCGGCCTCTGCCGCAGCGGCAATGCGCTCGACCGCGAGCCCATGGTCATAGATCGGCTGCGACCTGTCGCCGGTGTGATCTTCCAGCGAGCAGCCGGCAAGCCCGGCCGCCGCCGCGGCCCGGACGGTTTCGGCAGCGCTGTCCGGATCATCGCCGAACCCCTTCTCCAGATCGGCCGAGACCGGCAGCGCCGTCGCGTCGACGATCGACCGGCAATGCGCCAGAACCTGCGCGCGCCCGGCCACGCCTTCCGGCTGGCCGGCGGAAAAGGCCATGCCGGCGCTGGTGGTCGCAAGGGCCGGGAAGCCCATCGCCGCCAGGATCCGCGCGGTGCCCGCATCCCAGGGATTGGGCAGGATGAAGGCGCCGGGCGCCTCGTGGAGCCTGCGGAAGACGCGGCCGGGATCAGCTGCCGGGAGGGTCATCGGAGACCTCCATCATCATATCGGGGGCCTTCATCCTCTCAGCCGGATCCGAACATATCAAGAACAAATCATCCGCCCCAACTTGACACCGCCGCCTCAGGGCGAAATGGTCAACGCATATGCAATGTCCGGCGGATCCGCCGGCGTCCTGCATCTGAAGGGACCGCACCCGTGACGGACCGCCCTCGCCGACACGCCCGGGCCGGCATGCTGGTTCAGAGCCTTCTGGTGCTCGTGTTTCTGCTGGCCTCGATCACCGGACCGCTGGCCGCGTGCTGCGATCACGGCCTGCCGCCGGCCGCGGGGGAACATCCGATCATCGGGGGCCCCGACCACCTCTCCGGCAGACCGTCGATCATGGATGGCCAGACCTCCCCGCACGCGCAGCCCTGCCTCACATCCATTTGTCGCCTGGGCACCTGTCGCCTGGGCTGCCCGACGCCGCCGGGCCTCGACGGCGGCATGATCCGCACCGTTGCGGCCATTCTCCTGCCCGCGCGCAGCGACCCCTTACCGGACGGCATCGCACTTTCTCCGCCCCCCGGTCCGCCGCGACCTCTGGCCTGACCGAAAGACGACGCCCCTGCGGGCATCGTCCATCCCGTCATACCGCCGGTTTTGCGCCCGGAACACGAAAGGGGGCCATCGTCATCATGTCCGATCACCATCAATCGCATCACGATCATTCCCACCATCATCTGCACGGGCACATGCACGCGGCCGGAAAGGCCGGGGCGATCGACGCCCCGCCCGGCACCGTCTGGACCTGCCCCATGCATCCCGAGATCCGCAAAGACGGCCCCGGCAGCTGCCCGATCTGCGGGATGGCGCTGGAACCGCTGATGGTCACCGCCGAAAGCGGCCCCAGCCCCGAACTGGCCGATATGACCCGACGTTTCCGGTTCGGTCTGCTGCTGGCGATCCCGGTCTTCCTGCTGGAAATGGGGGCCCATCTCGTGCCCGCCCTGCATCGCCTGGTCCCGGCCGGGGTGTCGGTCTGGATCCAGTTCATCCTGGCCACCCCGGTGGTGCTGTGGGCGGGCTGGCCGTTCTTCCGTCGTGGCTGGTCCTCGATCGTCAATCGCAGCCTCAACATGTTCACCCTGATCGCCATGGGAACGGGGGTGGCCTGGACCTACAGCGTCGTCGCCACCCTGGCACCGGGCGTTTTTCCCGAGGCGTTTCGCGGCGCCGACGGCACCGTCGCGGTCTATTTCGAAGCGGCGGCGGTGATCACCGTCCTGGTCCTGCTGGGCCAGGTGCTGGAACTGCGCGCCCGTGAGCGCACCTCGGGCGCTCTCCGCGCCCTTCTGAACCTCACCCCAAAGACGGCGCGGCGGATCGGGGCCGATGGTGCCGAGGCCGATATTGCGGTGGAAGACGTCGCCATCGGCGACCGTCTGCGGGTGCGGCCGGGTGAAACCGTACCCGTGGACGGCATCGTCGAAGACGGCCGCTCCTCAGTGGACGAATCCATGGTGACCGGCGAATCGATGCCGGTCGGCCGCAGCGCCGGTGACCGGGTCGTCGGCGGAACGCTCAACCAGACGGGCGCTCTGGTCATCCGCGCCGAAAAAGTCGGCCGGGATACGATGCTCGCACGCATCGTGCAGATGGTGGCGGATGCCCAGCGCTCCCGGGCCCCCATCCAGCGCATGGCCGATCAGGTGTCGGGCTGGTTCGTCCCCATCGTCATCGTGATGGCGCTGCTCGCCTTCGCCGCCTGGGGGCTTTGGGGTCCGTCACCGCGCCTGGCCCACGGGTTGATCGCCGCCGTCTCGGTTCTGATCATCGCCTGCCCCTGTGCCCTTGGTCTGGCCACGCCCATGTCCATCATGGTGGGTGTCGGCAAGGGCGCCGCCGCCGGCGTGCTGATCAAGAACGCCGAAGCGCTGGAACGGATGGAGAAGGTTGACACCCTGGTGGTCGACAAGACCGGCACATTGACCGAAGGCCGTCCGGCGGTGACGCATATCGCCGCCGCACCGGACCATGACGAGGCCGATATTCTGCGCCTTGCGGCTGCCGTCGAGGCCGCCTCGGAACATCCGCTGGCACAGGCGATCGTGGCGGCAGCCGAGGCCAGACACATCCGGCCACCCCAGGTCACGGCATTCTTGTCGCCCACCGGCAAGGGGGCCCGCGGGATCGTCGAAGGACGGCGGATCGTGCTCGGAAATGCGGCCTTCCTGGGAGAAGAGGGCATCGACACCTCCTCCCTGTCCGATCAGGCGGATAGCCTGCGCCATGACGGTGCGACAGCGATCTATGTCGGTGTGGACGGTCGCGCCGCCGGTGTCTTCGCCATCGCCGATCCCGTCAAGCAGACAACGCCGGATGCGCTGACGGCGCTCCATGCAGACGGCATTCGCATCGTCATGCTGACCGGTGACAACCGGACCACCGCCGAGGCCGTCGCCCGGCGTATCGGCATCGACGAGGTGGAGGCAGACGTCCTGCCGGACCGCAAAGCCGAAATTGTCCAGCGGCTGAAGGCCGAGGGCCGGGTGGTGGCGATGGCCGGCGACGGCGTCAACGACGCCCCGGCGCTCGCCGCCGCCGATGTCGGCATCGCCATGGGGTCGGGCACCGATGTTGCGATCGAAAGTGCCGGCATCACCCTGCTCAAGGGCGATCTCACCGGCATCGTGAAGGCGCGCCGCCTGTCCCAGGCCACCATGACGAATATCCGTCAGAACCTCGTCTTCGCCTTCATCTACAACGCCGCCGGCATTCCGGTGGCGGCGGGCGTGCTCTATCCGGTGTTCGGCCTGCTGCTGTCACCCGTCATCGCCGCCGCCGCCATGGCGCTGTCGTCGGTGAGCGTCATCGGCAACGCACTCCGGCTCAGATCAATGAAGGTCTGAGACCCCGGCTCGGCCGCCGCCACATCGAGAGACGTGACGGCGGTCACAAACCACACCCGGATGTGTACTGGTGCAGAATCATACACTAATACTTGCCATATCTTCCGGCGTTGTCTGCGCACCGGCGCGGTCACCCGCCGTTGACCAGCTCCATTACCCTGGATTGACTGGCGCATCTCATGTCCCGCATAGTGACCGCACGAGATCGGGTGCTGACGAGATCGGGTGCTGACCGGGAGGCAGACATGACGCAAGAGAACAAGCCGTCGACCATCGTCGCGGACGAGGATCTGGCGAAAGTGACGGGCGGCTCGTCGGGCGGCCTGAATTTCAGCTCCATGGATCTGTCCAATATGGATGTGAACCAGATCCTGGCCATGGTTCAGCAGGAAAGGCAGGGTCAGCTGGACACCAGCCTGCAGCAGCAGATGGACGGAATCCAGGAGCGCAACACCCAGCTCGCCCAGATGAACGGCACTCTGCAGGAACTGGACGGTTTGGGCGACGTGCTGGAGGACCAGGGCCCGCTGTCGACCGACACGCTCGTCCATCATATGGGCCAGGAGACCACGCTCGGCGCCCTCGCCGCCGATCTGGGCCTGGATCAGGAGCGGATCGACGACGGCAGCATCGATTCTGCGGACATGGATGCGATCACCGGCCTGCTGCAGGACCGCATCACCACGGTCACGGCCGTCCAGGACATGGAGATGGCGGCCCTGCAGGCCATGAACGACAAGCGCAACGAAGCGATGGCGCTGATGCAGCAGTTCATGAACAGCATGCAGAACAATTTCAACAACATCATCGGCAATATGCGTTGATACGCCGCGACCGGCCGGCCGATCCGCTGCGGGGGCCCTGACGGGTGAGCGCGCTCTTCCGCCCGGCTGCCGTCAGCTCGTCGGCGACCTCAAATCAGTACCGCGACGCGCTCGGCGTCATGCGACCGCGCCTCTGGGCGGGCGGCCTGTTTCTGGTTGCCCTGATCCTGGGGGCGCTGGTGTGGAGCGCCCTCTTCCGGGTACCGGTCTCGGTGACGGGACAGGGCATCCTGCTCGCCCCGGGCGGCATGATCGACGTGGTGGCCGACGCGGCCGGCCAGGTGCTGGCACTCGATGCCGCCCCGGGCACGCCGGTGGCGGAGGGGGCCGTGGTCGCCCGTATCGCCCAGCCGGATCTGGAGCTGAAGCGCGATATCGCCCGTGCCGAACGTGCCGATGCGCTCAGATTCCGCGACGATCTGATCCGCTTCCAGGCGGCCGACGACGCCAATCGCGCCCGGCTGCGCGCCGCCCGCGAAGCCTCTCTGGCAGAGCGGATCCGGGCGCTGGAGCTGCGCGGTGCCGCCCTCCGCGACCAGCAGACCAATCTTCGCCGCCTGCTCAAGACCGGCAATGTCACCCGCGACCGGCTGTTGCAGGTGGATCAGGAAGTGCTGGCGGTCGAAAGCAGCATCGCCGATGCCCGCGACGAGCGGGTCGCCATGCAGGCCGAAGCCGCCCTCCAGGCGACCGAGCGCGAAAAGGCGCGGCTGGAAGCCGAGCGGCGGCTCGCCGAGGCCGAGCGGGAACTGGCGGCCCTGGATCGGCAGCTGGCCCGCACCAGCACGGTGCGCTCCCCCTTCGCCGGGCGGGTGGTCGAAGCCAAGGTCAATATCGGCCAGATGGTCCAGCCCGGCACCGCCATGGTGACCCTGGAGCGGCAGGCGGAGCCGGCCGATGGCAGAGGCACCCTGCCCTATGTCACCGCCTATGTCACCGCGGCCGACGGCAAGAAGATCCGCGCGGGGCAGCCGGTCGAGATTTCGCCCTCCACCACACGGCGCGAGGAACACGGCTTTCTGCGCGGCCATGTGGTGCATGTCAGCGACGTGCCCGCCAGCAGTGCCGGCATGCTCAAGACCCTGCAGAACGACCGGCTGGTGCAGACCTTCCAGGACGGCATGGGCGCGCCCTTCGAGGTGACGGTGG
This sequence comes from Tistrella mobilis, assembly GCF_039634785.1. Classification (NCBI taxonomy): domain Bacteria; kingdom Pseudomonadati; phylum Pseudomonadota; class Alphaproteobacteria; order Geminicoccales; family Geminicoccaceae; genus Tistrella; species Tistrella mobilis. The sequence goes on from NZ_JBBIAB010000030.1 coordinate 44,300, forward strand.
CGATCGACCCCGACCCGGCACGGCCGGATCGCCCGCTCTGGTCGTCCCCCCGCGCCCATCCGCCCCGGATCGAGCCCGGAACGCTGGCCGAGCTGCGCTTCACCATCCGGTCGGGGCCGCTGCTCGCCCTCGCCATCCCTGCGCTCCAGTATGCCGGCCCGGACGTGCCGCGCGACGGCCGCTGAATGTCCGGCCGGCGGAGGCGTACCCCCACCCTGTTGCAGATGGAGGCCGCAGAATGCGGGGCGGCGGCGCTCGGCATCATTCTGGGGCATCATGGCTGCTGGGTGACGCTGGAAGAACTGCGCCTGGCCTGCAATGTCTCCCGCGACGGCAGTTCCGCACTCGCCATCCTGCGCGCCGCCCGCGCGATGGGGCTGGAGGCCCAGGCCGAGCGGCTGGAACCGGCCGATCTCCGCACCCGCGAGCTGCCGGCGATCATCCATTGGGGCATGAACCACTTCCTGGTGGTGGAAGGCTTCAGCGGCGACCGCGTCCGGCTGAACGACCCCGCCACCGGCCCGCGGGAGGTGGGCGTCGCCGAATTCGACCGCATGTTCACCGGCATCGTGCTGTTCATGCAGCCCGGCCCCGGCTTCCGACGCCGGGGCAGCCGCCCCTCGCTTGTCCGCGGGCTCACCCGGCGGCTCCACGGTGCCGGCGATGCCTTCGGCTTCATCCTGATGGTCTCGCTCGCCCTGGTGGTGCCGGGGCTGCTGGTGCCGGTCTTCGCCCAGATCTTCATCGACCAGATTCTGGTCAACCGTTTCGCAACCTGGCTCTGGCCGCTGATCCTGGGCATGGGGCTGGCGGCGGTGCTGATGGCCGCACTCACCTTCCTGCAGCGCGAGGCCCTGCTGCGGCTTGAAACCCGGCTGGCGCTTCAGGGTGCGGCCGGTTTCGTCGGCCATGTCGTCCGCCTGCCCCTGCTCTATTTCGCCCAGCGCCATCCGGGCGAGGTGGCGAGCCGGGTGATGCTGAACGACCGGCTGGCCCAGCTGATCGCCGGCGATGTCGGTGCGGTGCTGCTGAACCTGCTGACGGCGACCGCCTATCTGGCCGCCATGATGTTCTATGCCCCCGGGCTCGGCCTGCTGGTCGCGGCGGGGGCTGCGGTCAACCTCGTCCTGCTCACCCGATCCTCGCGCGCGCTCGCCGACGACAACCGGCGGATGGTGGTCGCCGGCACCATGCAGGCCGGCTTCGCCAGGCAGGGGCTCGGCATGATCGAGGCCTACAAGGCCGCGGGGCTCGAGGATCTGTTCCGCGCGCGGCTGTCGGCCATGTCTGCCCGGGTGCTGAACCTCCGCCAGGGGCTGGCCCGGCGGCGCATGCGGCTGACCGCCCTGCCCGGCCTCACCAGTCTCGCACTGGGCGGGCTGGTGCTGGTGATCGGGGCCGACATGGTGATCCGCGGCGAGTTGACCCTCGGCATGCTGATCGCCTTTCAGGCCCTGATGGCGGGCTTCCTGGCGCCGATGGCCCAGCTGGTCCAGCTCGGTGTCCGGATCCAGGATGGTCAGGCCTATATCCAGGTTCTGGACGACACATTGCGCCACCCCACGGCGCCCGAATTCGCCCCGACGCCCGACAGCCCCGACACGACCTCCGGCCGCCTGATCGGTGCCATCGAGCTTCGGGATGTCAGCGCCGGCTATGGCCCGGCCGCGGCGCCGCTGATCCGGGATCTCAACCTCTCGCTCAACCCCGGCGAACGGCTGGGCATCGTCGGGGCCTCCGGTTCGGGCAAGTCGACCCTGGCGGCGCTGATCGCCGGCATTCATCCGCCGGCGGCGGGCGAGATCCTGATCGACGGTACGGCGATGACCGCGATCCCGCGGGCGCGGCTGCGCCAGTCGCTCGCCTATGTCGATCAGCGTGCCGCGATCCTGGAGGGCAGCATCCGCGACAACATCGCGCTCTGGGACCCGTCCCTGCCCGACGAGCGGATCGTCGAGGCTGCCCGCATGGCGCTGATCCACGACGTCATCCTGCGCCGCCCCGGCGGCTATGGCGGCCATCTCGCCGAGGGCGGCACCGATCTGTCCGGCGGCCAGCGTGCCCGGATCGAGATCGCCCGTGCCCTGGTCCGCGAGCCGCGCATTCTGATCCTCGACGAGGCCACAGCCTTTCTCGACAACGAAACCGAGACGAAGCTGCATGCCGGTCTGCGCCGGCTGGGCGCGACCATGATCATCGTCGCCCACCGCTTCAGCGCCATCCGTGACTGCGACCGCGTGATCGTGATGGACCGGGGCGCCATCGTGCAGGAGGGCACGCCCGAGGCCCTGCTCTCCCGCCCCGGCCCCTTCCTGCAGCTGATGGCCGAGGGGTGAGCCGGATGGATCGGCCCGCCGCCACGCAACCACTGCCGCCGCCGCCGCCGCGCCCCGTGACCGAACGCCCCCTGGTGCTGGACCGGCCGGGCAGCTGCTATCTGGTCATGGGCGGGCCGGTCGACCTCTTCGCCCTGTCATCGGAACGCCCGACGGCCCGCATGGCGGTCGGCCGGATCGAAAGCGGCGGCCTGCTGTTCGGCGCGGCGCCATCCCTGCTCGGGGCCGAGCATCTGATCGCGGTCGGCGACGCCGTCACGCTGATCTGGCAGATCCCCGACGCGCTCTGGCGCAACAGTGCCGGCCTGCCCGACTTCACCGCCGGCATCGCCGGCTGGCTGACCGCTCTGGGCGGCGGGCTCGGCCGGATGATCGAGCCCCGACCGGTGCCGGATCTGGTCACCACCGGCCAGCGGGCGACGGCTGTCCGGCTCGGTGCCGGATCGGTGATCGGCGCCACCGCCGGCATCACCTGGGTGCAGCTGCCGGCCGGGGCCTGGGCCCGGTTCTGCGGCCTGGAGCCGGTTTCGGGGCTCGTCCCCCTGCCCGCGGGCAGCTGGCTGACGCTCGACGATGCCGCGCATATCGACCTGCTGCCCTTTGCCGACGGCCTGGCCCGGCCGGACTGGCCGGATGCGCTCGCCGCCTGGGGGGCGGCGGTGGCGGAATTGCTGCCGGTCCTGCGCGGACTGGCCGAGGCCGACGAGCTGAACCGGATCCGCGCCCGCGATCATGCGGCGGCCCAGGACCATCGCCAGACCCTGGCGCGCTTCGCCGGGCTGCTCGGCAACCGGGTACCGCCGCTCGCCGAAGCCGATGGTGGCGACGGTCTGCTCGACGTGCTGCGCCTGCTCGGCCGCGAACTGGGCGTGGCGGTCCGGCGGCCGGCCACGGCCCGGCGCGCGCAGATGGACCGGCTGCCCGGGCTGGACGAGATCGCCCGCGCCTCGGGCCTGCTGCTCCGCCAGATAGAGCTGCCCGACAGGTGGTGGCGGCAGGAGGCGGGCCTGCTGCTGGCCCGCCATCAGGGCCGGCCGGTCGGGCTGGTCTGGCGGGGCGGGCATTACGACATGATCGACCGCCACGCCGCCCGACGACGGGTCACGGCTGCATCTGCCGCCGACATCGCGCCCGCGGCCTTCCAGATCTTCCGGCCCCTGCCCCGGCAGACCGGGCTGGCCGCCATGATGGCCGCCGGCCTGACCAGGGCCGGGCCCGACAGTCTGGTCTTCCTGGCTGCGACCCTGATCGGCAGCCTGATCGGCCAGATCCTGCCGATCGTCACGGGCCTGGTCTTCGGGCTGCTGGTGCCGGGGGCGCTGCGCGGGGCGCTGGTTCAGATCGGGCTGCTGATGCTGCTGGTCGCCGGCGCCGGCTACCTCATCCAGGTCGCCACCGAGGCGGCGCGGGAACGGGTCGCCATGCGCGGCGATGCCGGGCTGTTCGATCGTGCCTGGGCGCGGATCATCGCCCTGCCCCTGCCATTCCTGAGATCGCGCCCGGCCGCCTTCCTCGCGGCCCAGCTCGGGGCAGGGCTCGGCAGCATTTCGGGCTTCCGGCAGATGCTCTATCTGAGCGGCAGCACACTCGGCATGCTGATCTCGTCGCTCGCCGTCATCGCCTGGCACAGCCCGCTTCTGGCCGGGCTCGCCGCCGGTCTGGCGGGGGTGCACCTTCTGATCGGCCTTGTCGCCGGCCATGCCCAGGCGCGTGCCTATCGCAATGGCGAGGAGTTGATCGGCACCGCGGACGCCCAGCTGCTGCAGATGATCAACGCCATGGTCAAGCTGCGCAGCGCCGCGGCGGAAGACCGGGCCGTGCTGCGCTGGGCCGATCGTTTTGCCGCCATGCGCGACCGCTCGGTCCGGGCGCGACGGATCGGCAATCTGTTCGAAAGCTGGCAGGCGGCCTTCCCGATCCTCGCCACGGCGGCGCTGTTCGCGGTGATGCAGGGGCTGGCCGAGACGACCGAGGGCGCGCCGGCCCTGTCCATCGCCGCCATTGCCGCCATCGCCACCGCCTTCGGCCTGATGGCGGGCGGGCTGTCGCAATTCCTGCGGGCGCTGCTGGGTGCCTGGATGATGCTGCCCGGCTGGCAGTTCGCCCGCCCGCTGCTGGAACGGGTGCCGCCGCCCTCGACGGGCCTGACCGATCCGGGGCCGCTTTCGGGCGAGATCAGCTTCGCCGCCGTGGGTTTTGCCTATGAAAACGGGCCGCCGGTGCTGTCCGACATCTCGTTCCGGGTTACCCCCGGGCAGATGGTCGCGATCGTCGGCCCCTCCGGCAGCGGCAAATCCACCCTGGTCCGGCTGCTGCTGGGGCTGGAGGCCCCCGGGGCGGGGGCGATCTATGTCGACGGCCACGATCTCTGCACCCTGCATCCCACCGCCCTCAGGCGCCAGATCGGCACGGTGCTCCAGGACGAGGCCCTGCCTCCGGGGTCCATCCTCGACATCGTCCGCGGCATCAGCGACGCCGGCCCCGACGAGGTGCGGGCCGCCCTGGCCGCCGCCGCCCTGGACCAGGATGTCGCGGCCATGCCCATGGGGCTCCACACCATGCTGCCTGATGCGACCCGCATGCTCTCGGGCGGGCAGCTTCAGCGCCTGGCGCTGGCGCGTGCCCTGGTCCAGCGGCCGCCGGTCCTGGTGCTGGACGAACCGACCAGCGCCCTCGACGGCCCCACCCAGGCGCGGGTGATGCAGACCATCCAGGCCCTGCCCGCCACCCGCATCGTGATCGCCCATCGCCTGTCGACCATCCGCCGGGCCGGGCTGATCCTGGTGCTGGAGGGCGGGCGGATCGTCGAGGCCGGCACGCATGACGAGCTGGTGAAGCGCAAGGGGCGGTTTGCGGCGCTGATGGGCGGCTGAGGCCGCGTGCGACGTCCGGTCTGACAGACAGGACGTCCGGTTTTGCCCGCCCGGACGACGGTTTCCGGGCGGCTCGGGCAGGAAGAGGGGCAGCCACCGCATCGGGTGGCGCCACTCGGGAACCTGCCATGCCTGCCTCATCCCTGCCGGCCGCAGCCGGCCTTCTCTCCCTTTTTCTGGCCGGGCCCGCCCTGGCCGGCAGCTTCGTCTTCGGCGACAGCTCGGTCGAACAGGGCAATCTCTACGTGCTGCCGGGCTTCGACCGCACCGGATCGCCCTATTACGCCCCCGACGGCTTCAGCCGCGAATCGAACGGTCCGGTGTGGATCGAGCATCTTGTGCCGGGGATCGCGCCCTCGGCCGGTGCGGCGGCCGGGTCGCGAGAGGTGAACTTCGCCTTTTCCGGTGCCACATCGGGCGACGACAACATTGCAGGTCCGGTCACCGGCACCGGCTTCGGCGCCCAGATCGACGCCTTTGCCGGGCGTGGCCTGCGGGGCCGGCCCGGCGATCTGTTCGTGGTCGCCATCGGCACCAATGATTTCATCCGCGATCTGGGCAGCCGCGACCTCACCGAGACCTCGGCCGAGGTGATCGGCAATATCGGGGCCGGTCTCGACCGGCTCGCCGATCTGGGGGCCCGCCGCATCCTGGTCGAGGACGTGCCCGATTTTCATCTGGCCCCGGCCTTCGCCGGGCTGGTCCCGCCCGAGGATCAGGAGCGGTTCAACGCGATCATGCACGGCGTGCTGGACGGCCACCGCGCCGATCAGCTGGCCGCCCTCAGCGACCAGAGCGCCCGGCCGGGGGCGCCCGACATCGTCACGGTCAGGGTCAGCCGCCTGTTCGACCATGTGCTGGCCCACGCCGCCGCCCTCGGCTTCACCAACGTCACCGAGGGGTGCTACGACGAGGCATCGGGCAGCCTCTGCTCGACCGATCGCGCGGTTCAGAACACCTATCTGTTCTTCGACGGCCTGCATCTGACCGAGGCGGGACAGCGCCTGCAGGCCGACTATTATCGGGCACTTCTGGGCCAGCTGGCCGGTACCGCCCACGCCCTTCCCCAATCGATGACGAGCTTCGCCCGCACCGCCGGTGACCAGATCGCAGCCAGGGCCCGTGACGAGCGCTTTGCCGCCTGGGCCGACCCGGCACCCGCCCCGGGCTTCAGCGTTTCGGCCGATGGCGGTGCGGGCACCGACGATGCCGGGCTGGCGGCACTCGGCCTCGGCTGGTCCGACGGTCCTGGCTGGACCGTGCGCCTGGATGTCGCCCGCCATGACGGCAGGCTTGCCGACAGCCCCGGATCCTCGGATGTCGGCGGCTGGTCGGTGGTCGCCTCCGGCGAGCGTCGTCTCGGGCGGTTTCGCCTGGGCGCAAGCCTCGGCACGCTGACCGGACGGGCAAAGGGGTTCCGCACCATGCCGGTGGCGCTGATGCGGGCCGATCACAAGGCCGATATCGACAGCCGCTTCGCCGAAATCTCGGCCGGCTATGTCGTCACCGCAGGTGCCCTCACCCTTCAGCCGGCGGCCTGGCTGCGCTGGTCCGACAGCCGCATCGGCGCCTTCACCGAACACGGCCGCACAGGGCTTGAAATGGCCTTCGACGAGGTCTCGACCTCGGGCCTTCTCGGCGGCGCCGGGCTCAACCTGCGCTATGTCGCCACCGGCTGGCTTACCCCCTGGGCGAGTCTCGCCTGGGAAGACAGGCTCTCCGGCTTCGACGGGGATATCCGGGGCCGGCTGGTCGACAATTCGGCCAGAGACATCGCCAGGCCGCTCGCCCGCCCCGAGGGAACGGGCGAGCTTCGCGCAGGCGTCGATATCGGCCTCGGCCCCAACGCGACGCTGCGTCTCGCGGCGGGTGCAACCACCGACCAGGACCGGAGCGCCTATGCGCGGGTCGCCTGGCGCTTCTGAAGAGGTGGTCTCTTGCGGCATCGGGGGTTTTCTGGAACGCTCCGCCTCTCTCTCCTGAGGTCGAGGCGCTGGTTGGATCTCGTTGCCGCTCTTCTTCTGATCGGGCTCGGCCAGGGGCTGCTCCTGGCCGGGCTGCTGGTGGTGCGCCGTGATCTGCGCCGCGCATCGACCCTGTTTCTGGCCACGCTGATCGGCGCCGTCACCCTGTCGGGGCTGGAGGATGCCGCCCTGCGGTTCGGCTGGCTGGATCAGGCGCCGGCCCTGGCCGGGGCCGGCCTGCTGCTCATTCCACTCATCGGCCCCTGTCTCAGGGGCCATGTGGCGGCGATCTTCAACCCTGCCTGGCGGCTGCAGCAGCGGGACTGGCCCTGGATCACAGCCACCGTCACGGCCGGCCTTACCGCCCTCCTGTTCCTGATCCAGCCCGCCCCCACCCGGCTCGCCATTCTGAGCGACCGGGCCGGGGCGTCGGATCCGGGGGTCGTTACGGCCGCACTGTCGCTTGTGACGGTGCATCTTCTGTCGGCGATGCTGATCGCGGCCGCCCTGGTCCTCAGCCTGCGCGAGGTCAGGTTCCGCAGCCGGGATCTCCGCCCGGGCGATCCGCTCGCCGGCCGGCTCGTCTGGCTGCGCGGCCTGCTCGTCCTGATCGGTGTGTCCTGGCTCGCCTATCTCTGCAGCCTGGTCGCGGGGCTGATGCCGGGCATCGACACCGCCCCCTTCGACGCCCTGGCCGGGGTGGTGCAGGTTGCGGCCCTCTACGCCCTCGGTCTGCTCGGCCTCGCACAACCCGACCGCATGCTGCCGCCGCCGGGCGAGATGCTGGCGGCGATCCTGGCCCCCACCCGCCCCAAATACGGCCGCGCCGCCCTGCCCGAGGCCGACCGGTCGGAACTCGCCGCCGCCATCACCCGGGTGATGGAGCAGGACCGGCTCTATCGCGACCCTCTGCTCAACCTTTCGCGGCTCGCCGAAGCGGTGGGCGCCAGCCCGAACGACGTCAGCCAGACCCTGAACACCGCCTTCGGCATCGGCTATCACGACTACGTCGCGCGCCTGCGCGTGGCCGCGGCCCAGGAAATCCTGCGCGATCCGGCGCGGCAGGACAGCCTGATGGATGTGCTTCTCGAAGCCGGTTTCAATTCCAAATCCGTCTTCAATGCCGCCTTCAAGCGCGAAACCGGGATGACCCCATCGGCCTATCGCGCATCCGTCAGGCAGCCGTCGGACGCGCCGCCGCCGGGCAGCTGACCGCAGTCGTTCGCCCGTCGGAGCCGGATTTCCACATCGGCATCTACGGCCGGCCCGCCCCGTAAGAGGCCAGCCCCTCCAGACGCGAGACCCGGCCGACATAGCCCAGATCCCGCCGCGCGGCGCTGTCGTCGATCGTGAACGGGCTGCCGATCAGGCGCACCATCGTTCGGCTCAGCGGGGGATCCTGATCCGAGCGCCTGACGCGGGCGCCCAGTTCCATCATGCGCCCCATGAAGAAGGCCGCCCCATAGGGAACCGAACGAAGCGTGTCGATCGACAGCCCCTGCAGCTTCGCCAACCCGTCGATGAAGGCGCGGAAGGTCGTGTTCTCGGGATCGCGGATGAAATAGGCCCGGCCGCCCTCGCCCCGGTCGAGCGCGCAGATCAGCGCTTCGACGACATTGTCGACATGGCAGGTGGAATAGGGATAGTCGCCGCGCGCGATGAAAGCGAACCGGCCCGACCTGATCGCGTGCGGGATGTTTCGGCTGAAGGCGTCGCCCGGCCCCCAGATGCCCGGCGGGCGAATGGCGATGGTGCGCAGACCCGAGCCGCTGGCGGCAAGAACGCCGGCTTCGCTGGTCGCCTTGCTGGCGATGTAGGGGGAGAAACTCTTCGGAAAGGTCGGCGCCCGCTCGTCGGCATTGCGGATCGGCGAGCCATGATCGTCCATGATGACGGCCGCCGCCGTCAGATAGATGAAGGATGACGCCCCCGCTGCCCGTGCGGCCTTCAACAGCGCTTTCGTGCCGTCCACATTGACGCGAAGATATGGCGCGCGCGGACCGGCGAAGCGGAAGTGAGCCGCCAGATGAATGACCGCATCGACCGCCGGCATCGCCATGTCGCCGGGATTGTTCATGTCGCCGCGAACCGGCACCGCCCCAAGCGCCCGCAGCTTGCCATCGGCCGATGGAGAGCGGGCCATGGCCAGCACCTCATGGCCTTCCGCCATCAGCCTGGGGATAAGGCGCGCGCCGAGAAAGCCGGACCCGCCGGTCACAAAGATTTTCATGCGTCTACTCCGGGAGAGCCGGGGTGCAGATCGCCTGCACGGCGCCATCGCGCAGCCGGGCGATGGTGACGGGATCGGGGGTGCCCATATCGACGCCGGGCTGAAGCGTGGTGCCAAGGAACAGCAGCGCGGCGGAATTCGCCGAGGCCCAGATGACCTGAACGGCCGCCTCGGGCGCGATCGCCAGCCGGCCGGCAGCCTCGATCTGCGCGATACGCTGGCGCAGCATGGCCTGCCCTTCCCGCGCCGCCGGCAGATCGGCGCCCGAGAGGAACCGCGCCATCATCGCCGCGTAAAGGCGCGGGCGCGCCGCGGCGAATCCGACATAGTTGTCCCAGCCTTCGATCAGCGCCGCAACCGGATCCGTCGACCGGATGGCCGCCCTCTTCGATGACAGGAACTGTTCGAACGCTTCGGCGATCGCCGCGCTCAACAGACCGTCGGCGCTCCGGAAATGATGATAAAGGGTGGGCGCCGTCACCTTCGCGATGTCGCAGACCGCCCGCGTCGAGAAAGCCGCCGCGCCCTCCTTCTCGATCAGCGTCAGGGCCGCCGCCACCAGTGCCGTCTTCGTATCCATATCGGGTGCCGCCCTCCTGACCGTTTTCGGACTATAGCACCGCTATAGGATCGAGTCTATAGCAGTGCTATATCGGCCTTGGGAGCGGCTTTGCTGGCACAGAGCGGCGACGACGGTCGTTCGCCTGTGGGCCCGATGAAGCCGACGATCACACCCTGGTGGAACGGGTCGAAACTCAGGAGCAGGTTGTTCTGAGGGCCGTGATTCCTGGCAGAGGCCGCGGCCCCTCACTCCCACTCGAGTGTTCGGGGCCATACCAAATATCTGAAATTATTGTAGAAATATTTTCTACTCAAATACTACCGACCCAGTATCCGTCAGAAGCCTACATTTCTGATATCGTTGAGGAATTTTGGCCAATCTCCGCAAGACATCTATCGACTACTATCGGCTCTTTGCGCGCTGGTCCTGTTCCGCCCCACGGACCCGGATCACAGCCAAAAGTACCGTCAGCGTTGGCATGACCCGGCACCTACACGAACGGCCGATATGTAGGAAGCAGAGCTTGATTTCTTGCCTTGCATGGTCTGCTGGAGCAGGCTTATTCCATGAAAACAATCCTACAACGCTCCTTTCTCTGGAATTATACTGCTTGCCTTTTCAAGCCGATGATGAGCGCATCGAAAGCGTAGTCATCAATTTCGGATGGCTTTTTACCGCCAAGCACGTCGGCTTGTCTTAAAGACCAAATTCCGTGAAGCAGTCCCCAAAGGGTAACGGCGGCGGCCGGTGCATGGTCGGCGCCGGTAAGGGGCTCGATGATCGAAACAACCCTCGGCCACAACAACTCATGGTATCGCGGATGGGGCAGCTGTGAAGCGGCCTCGCGTTTGGCGCCTAGAAAGGTCCGGTAAAGGATCGGATTGGCCTCGGCAAAATTGGAATAGATCCTCAGCAGCTTGCGCACGCCGGTCTCGCCGTCCGCATCGTCTGGCAGTTCGGCTAACCCATCTTCGATCGCAAGATAGAGCCGTTGCGCGACGGCGTCGGCTGCCGCCGCGATCAGCACATCGCGGCTGCTGAAATATCGGTAGAGGGCATTCGCGGTAACCCCGACCTCCTTGGCCAAGCGCCGCAAGGTCAGCGCATCCTCGCCCTCGCTCTCAAGCAGTGCGAGCGCTGCGTCCATGATGGTCTGGGAATCGATTTTGCTGGGATAGGCCATGGTTTTCAATGTACACCTTGACGGCCGGAGCGCAAAGATATACGTTGTACATCTTGACAGTTTGCGCAGAGGTATCCGATGCCACCCACACATTCCATCATTATCACCGGTGGCAACGCCGGCCTCGGATTCGAGACCGCCAAGGTCTTCGCAAACGACGAGACCGTGATGGTCGTGGTCGCCTGTCGCAATCCGCAGTCTGGACAGGAAGCCGTCGCCCGCTTGACGGCGCTCGGTGCTCACGCCGCGTTCTTGCCGCTCGATCTGGCGAGCCAGCGGTCGATCCGGGAATTTGTCGAGGCCTGGCACAATGCGGGCCTCCCACCCCTCAAATCCCTCGTCTGCAACGCGGGCATGCAAAATGTCGCTGCGCCAACCAAATCCGTGGAAGGATACGAGATGACCTTCGCGGTCAATCATCTCGGGCACTATCTGCTGACACGTCTTCTGCTTGCCGACATGGTGCAGGATAGCCGGATCACCTTGGTCTCAAGCGGGACGCATGATCCCAAGGAACGGAGCGGAATGCCCGAGCCCGTTTATGAGAACGCGGAAAGGGTCGCGCACGATTTCGAGAAGTCCATGAACGCAGGCTTGCGGCGCTACACGACCTCCAAGCTCTGCAACATCTACTGTACCTATGAGCTTTCGCGCCGGCTCGCTGCGTCAGACGATCCTCGCCTGTCTTCGATCAAGGTCAACGTCATCGATCCCGGCCTGATGCCGGCGACAGGATTGGCGCGATCCTGGCCCGGGCCGCTTCGATGGGTCTCTCGCAATGTGCTGCCGTTTCTACGACTGGTGAACAGCAACGTTCATCTGCCCGAGACGTCGGCCAGGCGCGTTGCTGAGATCACGATCGGACCCGATGCCAGTCCGGGCGGACGCTATTTCTCCAACGGGAAGGCCGTACGTTCGTCAGATGCTTCCTATGATGAGGGCAAGGCCCGCGAACTTTGGATCACCAGCGCCAAAATGACCGGCTTGCCCGTAGAAGTTACAGATTAGATATGTCTTGGCATGCGCAACTCTATGTACCAAATAAGAAAGTAAAAAGGAGATTTTAGAACTTGGATCTGCCAAGAACTCCTCATATCCGCTCTCAGGAATAATCTAAACTTGAGGGCCGAGTAGGGTAAGATGCTTGGATGCTGCTTCATCCTCAAAGTGCTCGCAGAGCGATCCCGCAAGGCAGTACGATTTAGAGCAAATTACCCAGCATAGGAATCAGGGGATTCCCCTCAGCCGTCAGTTGTGATTCAAGATAGAGGCTGGAGAAGGAGGCCAGCCTGTATGGCGAAAGCTCTTTCCGTCGACCTGC
>NZ_JBBIAB010000031.1 GCF_039634785.1 Tistrella mobilis
CAGGTCGACGGAAAGAGCTTTCGCCATACAGGCTGGCCTCCTTCTCCAGCCTCTATCTTGAATCACAACTGACGGCTGAGGGGAATCCCCTGATTCCTATGCTGGGTAATTTGCTCTAAATTTGGGAATCTCCAGCGGCATCCTTGGCGGCAGAATCTACGAGTGCTGAACGATTCATTGGGGGATCGCAAAGAGAGGCTTCGAAAAATCATCATCGTGCCGTCAAATCAAACGATTAATGATCTCGAAAAATTCAGGGACATTGCAAAAAATCTGGTGACGGATCGTGGCGTGGATGGCGTGGAATTTGAGCCCGTCGGAAATGAAGTTCCCGATTTTGAGGATTTCGATGCGGTCTATCAGCATATTGACCGGATTCGCGCTGACCTCAGGCGATCGATGGGCCGAAAGAAGGCCCGGATCTGCATCGACATCACGTCCGGGACCAAGGTCTACACGGCCGCGGCAATTTCTATTGCCGTAACCCGCGAACTTCCCTTCAGCTATGTGGACAACACCGGCCGGGTCCACTACGCAATGGCCAGGGTCGAGCTGCCGCATCACCTCGAACCCTGACCGCTGCCTTGGGCTACTGCCCCAACCAGAATTTGATCACCAACCCCACCGCCCCGGTAACCGCCACCCCCGCGACCCAGAGGCCCAGGAACCACAGCCACTGGCGCGGGCGGGGGAGGTGGTGATGGCGGTGGGGGGTGTCTTGTTTCGCCATCTCAGTGATACCCCTCATGGCCGGTCTTGCCGCGGAAGACCCAGTAGGCATAGGCGGTGTAGCCCAGGATGATCGGGATCAGCACCGCGGCGCCGACCAGCATGAAGCCCAGGCTCGCCTCGGGGGCGGCCGCCTCCCAGATCGTCACCGCCTGCGGGACCACATGCGGGAAGATGCTGACCCCCAGCCCCGCGAGGCCGAGGGCGAACAGGGCCAGCGCCATCAGGAAGGGGGTGTAGTCGTGGTCGCGGCGAAGCCCGTGGAAGAAGGCGGCGGCGCAGATCAGCACCAGCAGCGGCACCTGCGCCGTGAACAGCACCCGCGGCCAGGCGAACCAGGCCTCGTAATAGGCGCCCGACAGGAAGGGCGTCGCCACACTCACCGCCGCCATGCAGACGAGCGTCGCGATGCCCAGCCGGACCGCCAGGCTGCGGCATTGCAGCTGCAGCACGCCGTCGGTCTTCATCACCAGCCAGGTGGCGCCCAGCAGCGCATAGCCGATCACCAGGCTGACGCCGACCAGCAGGCTGAAGGGGGTGAGCCAGTCCCACCAGCCGCCGGCATAGCTGCGCCCCTCGACCGCGATGCCCTGAAGCAGCGCGCCGAGGGTGATGCCCTGGGCCAGCGTCGCCACGATCGATCCGGCGGTGAAGGCCAAATCCCAGGCCCGGCGGTGGCGGGCGTCGCGCCAGCGGAATTCGAAGGCGACGCCGCGGAAGATCAGCGCCAGCAGCATGGCGATGATCGGGGCATAAAGCGCCGGCAGGATGATCGCATAGGCGAGCGGGAAGGCCGCCATCAGCCCGCCGCCGCCCAGCACCAGCCAGGTTTCGTTGCCGTCCCAGACGGGGGCGACCGAATTCATCACCCGGTCGCGCTGGGGGCCCGGCGCGAAGGCCGGAAACAGGATGCCGAGCCCCAGATCGAAACCGTCCATGACCACATAGGCGAAGACGGCGAAGGCGATGACGAAGGCCCAGATGGTGGGCAGATCGAAGAAACCGGTCATCATCGGATCACCTCTCCTCGCGGGTGGGTGAGGCATGGGTGCCGGGGCCGTGACGGCTGCCGATCGCGCGGCCGGCATGGACGGCGGGTGCCGGCGTGATGCCGGCGGCGCGCACCGGCTGGTGTTCCTCGGTCTCGTCGTCGCGGGTCTGATCGGGGGTGGCGGTCTGCGGCGCCTTGTGCATCAGTTTCAGGATGTAGAGCGTGCCGCTGCCGAAGACGATGAAGTAGACCAGGATGAAGATCAGCAGCGAGGTCGCGACCGCAGGCGCCTCCAGCGGCGAGGCGGACTGCGCCGTGCGCAGCAGACCATAGACGGTGAAGGGCTGACGGCCGACCTCGGTGGTCACCCAGCCGGCGATCACCGCCACGAAACCCGACGGGCCCATGGCCAGCGCAAAGCGGTGCAGCGCGCGGGAGGTATGCAGCCGGCCGCGCAGCCGCTGGACCAGGGCGAAGCTGCCCAGCGCCAGCATCAGGAAGCCCAGCCCGACCATGATGCGGAACGACCAGAACACGATCGGCACATAGGGCCAGTCCTCGCGCGGCACCGTCTCCAGCCCGTCGAGGGGCGCATCCGGATCATGCTTCAGGATCAGCGACGATGCCTTGGGGATGGCGATCTGGTGGCGCACCTCGCCCGCCTCCTGATCGGGAATGCCGAACAGGATCAGCGGCGCGCCGTCGGGATGGCTTTCGAAATGGCCCTCCATGGCCATCACCTTGGCGGGCTGGTGTTCCAGGGTGTTCAGCCCGTGCATGTCGCCGGCGAAGATCTGGATGGGCGCCGCCACCATCACCAGCCCGGTCGCCATCGAGAACATCACCCGCGCCGCCTCGTTGCGGCGGTCGCGCAGCAGATGCCAGGCGCCGACGGCACCGACCACCAGCGCGGTGGTCAGATAGGCGGCAAGCACAGTATGGGCCAGTCGGTAAGGGAAGGAGGGGTTGAAGATGATCTCCAGCCAGCTTTCCGGCACGAACTGCCCGACCTCGTTGATCGAGAAGCCGGCCGGGGTCTGCATCCAGCTGTTGGCCGAGAGAATCCAGAAGGCCGAGATGAAGGTGCCGATCGCGACCATCAGGGTCGCCGCGAAATGCAGGCCGCGACCGACGCGGTTCATGCCGAACAGCATCACGCCCAGGAAGCCGGCTTCCAGGAAGAAGGCGGTCATCACCTCATAGGCCATCAGCGGCCCGATCACCGGCCCGGCCTTGTCGGAGAACACCGACCAGTTGGTGCCGAACTGATAGGACATCACGATGCCCGACACCACGCCCATGCCGAAGGCGAGGGCGAAGATCTTCAGCCAGTATTTGAACAGGGTGAGATAGACCGTGCGCCCCGTCTTCAGCCACAGCGCCTCCAGCACCGCCAGATAGCTGGCAAGGCCGATGGAGAAGGCCGGGAAGATGAAGTGGAACGACACGGTGAAGGCGAACTGGATGCGCGCCAGGAGAACGGCGTCGGCCTGATCAAACATGGCCGCCTCCGTCGGGTGATGCCTGGCCGCGATCGGCGGGGCGGCGGCGCGGCAGATCGGTCGATGCCATGACACTCCTCCTCGGAAGATGGTCCCGGGCTCGAACGGGCGGTGAGACATCGTCGGAACGACGCCTGGACCATAAGGTTGCCCGCGACGCGGCTTCGGCAAGGCCGGGTGAGGCAGCCTGTCGCGGCAGCGCCATCCAAGACCCGCCGGCGCCCATGCCTCAACTGCAGCAATGTCGCAGCCCTGTCGCAGGCGCGCGCTACCGGACGTAGAGAAAAGGGCCCGTCCGGCAGCTGCGTCATCCGGTCGCGCCGCCGCACAACTGCTTGAGAGAGCGGGGTGAATTCTTGCCGACCCCCGCCGGTGACATGGTCGCGACATCCCCGCAGACGCGACAGGGGCGGGTTTGACCAAACGCGCATTTGCGACGTCAGGCCGCGATATTTTTGATCTGGATCAAAGCGCAGGGGCGGGTTTCGTGAGAGGCTGGCGGTTCCATACCAAGAGGTATTGACTCAAAGCCGGCGCCACGGTACTTCCTTGTGCAACGAATAGCGACGCAGGGAGGACGAAATGACGTCGCAGGCTCCGGTCGTTCACGGCCGTGGAGAGCCCCGGCCGGCCTTCGGGTCCGTGCTGGCGGCTTTCGACCACGCCGTCACCCAACATGCTGAAACAACGGCACTCATTCACCGCGGGCGCAGCCTGGATTATGCGGCCGAGGGCCGCGCGGTCGCGGAACTCGCAGGCTGGATCGAGGCCGCGGGTTTTGGTGGCCGCAGCGTGGTGCTGCTGATCCCCAACGGGATCGAGTATCACATCGCATACTTTGCAGTCTTGTATGCCGGCGCCACGCCGGTGCTGCTGAACCCGCTCTATCCCGCGCCGGCGCTGGAGCCGCTGTTCGCCGATGCCGAGCCGGCGCTGGTGCTGACGGTGCCCGAGACGGCCGAGGCCGCCCGCGCGCTGATGCCCCGCTTCGGCCACCGGGTTCTGGTGCTGGGCGAGGGCGATTTCACCCCCGACGCCCTGGCAGCCCGCGGGCCGGCGGTCTGGGTGCCGCGCCAGGCCTCGCCCCAGGCGCCGGCCGCGCTGATGTTCACCGGCGGCACCACCGGCATTTCCAAGGCCATCGTTCACAGCCACCGGGCGATGATGGATGCGATCCTGCGCATCGACTGGGGCTGGCCGACCCGCGCCCAAGGCGAGGTCTGGCTGCCGGTCGCGCCGATGTTCCACATCTATGGCTGGCTGTTCGGGGTTGGCAATCCCGTCCATGCCGCGGCGACCCTGGTGATCCCCGATCGTTTTCAGCCCGATCATGTCGTCGATCTGATCGCGCGTCACCGCGTGACGGTCTTCGGCGGCGGGCCGCCGGCGATCTATCAGGGGCTGATGGCGGCGCAGGATTTCGAAACCGCCGACCTCTCTTCGCTTGCGGTCTGCGGCGGCGGCGGCGCGCCCTTCCCGGTGGAGGTGCTGAAGCGCTGGAAAGACCGGACCGGCGTCGATATCGCCGAAGGCTATGGCATGACCGAGATCGCGCCGATCGCGGTCAATACCGACAGTTTCGGCCGCAAGGCCGGCTCGGTCGGCAAGCCGGTGCCGGATGTCGCGATCCGCATCGCCGACCTGAACGACTGGTCGCGGGAACTGCCGACGGGCGAGGCGGGCGAGGTCTGCGTGCGCGGGCCGCACGCGCTGACCGGATACCGCAACCGCCCGGACGAGACCGCGGCCACCATCCGCGACGGCTGGGTGCTGACCGGCGATATCGGCTTTGTCGATGCCGAAGGCTTCCTGACCATCACCGACCGCAAGAAGGACGTGATCCTGGTCAAGGGTTTCAACGTCTTCCCGCGCGAGGTGGAAGAGGTCATCCACCAGCATCCGGATGTGCGGGGGGTCGGCGT
This sequence comes from Tistrella mobilis, assembly GCF_039634785.1. NCBI lineage: Bacteria > Pseudomonadati > Pseudomonadota > Alphaproteobacteria > Geminicoccales > Geminicoccaceae > Tistrella > Tistrella mobilis. The sequence goes on from NZ_JBBIAB010000031.1 coordinate 5,145, forward strand.
GGTCAGCCTGCCCGATGCGCGGTCGGGTGAACGGATCATCGCCTTCGTGGTGGTCGATCCCTATGCCGAGACCGGTGTGGCGGAGCTGGTGGCGCATTGCAAGGCGCGGCTGGTCGCCTACAAGGTCCCGGCCGAGATCCGCCTGATCGAGGATCTGCCGCTGACCCCGGCCCGCAAGCTGGACCGCATCGCGCTCCGCCGCCAGGCGGCGGAAGCGGCCGAAGCTGCGGCCTGACCGGTGCGGCATGAAGGTGGATTCCCGCCTTCGCGGGAATGACGAAGCTTTTTTTCAAGGAGCCCGTGTGGTCGCGGCGATGACGTCGACCTCCGGTTCCAGACGGCAAAAGCCGTCATCCCCGCGCAGGCGGGGATCCACCTTTCCATCCGCGTGACGATCGCTGCCGACAGGCTGCCAGACCAGGCACACCGAACTTTGCCCTCAACATACCAAAGAGTACTGTGGGCATCAGCAACAGGGGGGACTGTCCATGAAGATGCAAGGTCTCAAACGCGCCGGCCTCAGACTTGGTCTCGCCACCGCCGGCGCCGTGATCGCGATGACCGCGGCGGCCATGGCCGAGCCGGTGGTGCTGCGTTACAACCAGTGGTTCCCGACCGGCCATTGGTCGCAGACCGAGGGTCTGTATCCCTGGTTCGCCGAGATCGAGGCGGCCACCGAAGGCCGGGTGAAGGTGGAGCCCTCGGCCAAGCCGATCGCGCCGCCGAACCGCAATTATCAGGCGGTGGTCGACGGGGTCGCCGATCTCGCCTGGGGCCCCCATGGCTACACCCCCGGCGTGTTTCCGCTGACCGAAATGGTGGAACTGCCCTTCATCACCGAGGACGCCGGCAAAAGCTCGGTCGCCTTCTGGCGGCTCTGGGAGAACTTTTTCGCGCCCACCGGCATGCAGGGCGATGTTGTGACGCTGGCGATGCACGTCACCTCGGGCGGCAACATCCATATGCGTGAGACCGCGGTCGAAAGCCTGGCCGATCTCAAGGCGCAGAAGATCCGCGTGCCCACCCCCACCGTCGGCCGGGTGCTGAAGGATGTGGGCGCGGTGCCGGTTTCGGGGTCGCTGGGTGAACTGCGCGAGATGCTCTCCCGCGGCATCATCGACGGCACCGCGATTTCCGACGAGCTGGTGACCGGTTTCAAGGTCGAACAGTATGTGAAGCATGTCACCCGCATCCCCGGCGGGCTTTATTCCAACGCCGCCTTCGTCATCGTTAACAAGGCGAAGTGGGAGAAGATTTCGGAAGCCGATCGCGCCGCCATCCTGAAGCTGTCGGGCGAGACGCTGTCGGAAAAGATGGGCGCCCTCTGGCACAAACACGATCTGATCGCGCGTGAGGCCATCAAGGCCGAACTGGGCGATGCCTATCGCGATGCCAGCCCGGCCTTCCTTGCCGAGTTGAAGGCCGCTTTCCAGCCGGCCGAGGTGGCGTGGCTGGAACAGGCCGCGAAGCTCGGCATCGACGGCGGCGGCGCGCTCAACTTCTACCGCGCCGAACTGGCCCGCAGCGGGGGCAATTGAGGCCATGACCGCCCTGATCCGCATGGTGCGCGGCCTGACCGACCGGATCGCCATGGCCACGCTGATGCTCATGGCCCTGGTCACCTTCATCGACGTCGCCGGCCGGGTGCTGTTCAACGAGCCGCTGGGCTTCGCCTACGAGATGATCGGCGTGCTGCTGGGCCTTGCCACCTATGCCGGGCTCTACGCCACCCAGCTGCATCGCGGCCATATCGCGATCGACCTGCTGGAGGATCGCTATCGGCGCTGGCCGCGTTTCGATGCGGTTCGGGGCGCTCTGGTCTGGCTGGTGGAGGCGCTGTTCTGGGGGCTGGTCGCCGCCTGGATCACCCGCCAGGCCGGCACCTCCATGGCCTATGGCGAAACCTTCCTCTTCCTGCCGGTTGCGAAGCATGTGCCGCTCTATGCGCTGGCGGTGCTGGCCTGGCTGGCCTTTGCCGGCCATCTCGCCCGCGGCTGGCTGACCGTCACCGGCCGTAGCCTCGCACCCGGGGCCGGCAAAGCGGAGCAGGTCGGATGATCGTCACCATCGCCTTTCTGATCCTGTTCGCGCTGCTGCTGCTGCGCACGCCGATTGCGGCCGCCACCGGCCTGGTCGGCATCGGCGGGCTCGCGGTCTATCAGGGCATCGGCCCGGCGCTGTCGCAGATCGGCATCATCGCCACCGAGACGGTGCTCACCTATGAATTCGCGGTCATCCCGCTGTTCATCCTGATGGGCGCCTTCATCAGCCGCTCGGGCATCGCCGAGGAACTCTACCGGGCCTGCCATGCCCTGGTCGGCCATCGCCGGGGCGGGCTCGCGGTCGCCACCGTCGTCGCCTGCGGCGGCTTCGGGGCGGTCTGCGGCTCCAGCCTCGCCACCGCGGCCACCATGTCGCGGGTCGCCTATCCGCCGATGAAGAAATACGGCTACAGCGATGCGCTGGCCTCGGGCTCGATCGCGGCCGGCGGCACGCTGGGCATCCTGATCCCGCCCTCGATCGCGCTGGTCTTCTACGGCATCCTCACCGAGACCGATATCGGCCAGCTGTTCATCGCCGGGCTTCTGCCGGGTGTGGTCGGCATCCTGCTCTATGCGGCGGCGGTCGTCGCCGTCACCACCCTCGACCGCAAGGCCGGGCCTGCGGCGGAGCGGATGCCGCTGCGCGATCGGCTGAAGGCGCTGCGCGATGTCTGGGCCACGGGTCTGCTGTTCGTCATCGTGATGGGCGGCATCTATGGCGGGTTCTTCTCGCCCACCGAAAGCGCCGGCATCGGCGCGGTCGGCGCCCTGCTCATCACCGCCGCCCGCGGCCGGGCCAGCCTGGCGATGGTCCGCGATGCGCTGACCGATGCCGCCCACACCACCGTCGCCCTGATCGCGATCCTGATCGGCGCCTTCCTCTTCGCCAATCTGATCAATGTCGCAAGCGTTCCCCAGGCGCTGGTCGCCTGGATCGGGGCCATGGACGTGCCGCCGCTGGTGGTGATCCTGGCGATCATCGGCGTCTATCTGGTGCTGGGCTGCGTGCTGGAAAGCATGTCGATGATGCTGTTGACCGTGCCGGTGTTCTATCCCCTGGTCGCGAGCCTCGGCTACGACCTGATCTGGTTCGGCATCGTGGTGGTGGTCGTGACCGAAATCAGCCTGATCACCCCGCCGATCGGCCTCAACGTCTTCGTGCTGCGCGCGGTGCTGCCCGATGTCCGGCTGGCCTCGGTGTTCCGCGGGGTCATGCCCTTCATCGCCGCCGATGTCGTCCGTCTCGCCCTCATCCTGTTCGTGCCCTGGCTGTCGCTGGCCCTGCCGCAGCTGATGCGCTAGCCGATCCTGCCCCTTGTCATGCCCCCGACCATGGGGTTGCGTCTCTTCCATACCTTCAGGTACTGAAAAGGAACCGCACCGATGAATGCCCAGGCCCCTGCCGCCATCCAGGTCGTCACCCGCACCATCCAGGCCCATGATCATCGCACCAATCTGCACGAGGCCGGCCAGGGCCGCCCGGTGGTGCTGCTCCATGGGTCCGGCGCCGGGGTCTCTGCCGCGGCCAACTGGTCGAAGGTGATCCCTGAACTGGCCCGCAATTTCCATGTCGTCGCCCCTGATATCGCCGGCTTCGGCATGACTGAACTCAAGCCCGATGCGCGCTATGACATCAAGCTCTGGGTCGCGCATTTCATCGGCATCCTGGACGCGCTGGGCCTGGAGAAGGTCGGCGTGGTCGGCAATTCCTTCGGCGGCGCGCTGGGCCTTGCCACCGCGCTGTCGCACCCGACCCGCATCGACCGCCTGGTACTGCTCGGCACCCCCTGCGGCGAATTCCCGATGACCGACGGCCTGCGCGCCCAGCTGGAGTTCGACGGCACGATCGAGGGCATGCGCCACGCGGTCAGCTTCTTCCCCCATGACGACAGCATCATCACCGACGAGCTGATCCAGCGCCGGTTCGAGGCCGCCACCCAGCCGGGTGCGCTCGAAGCCTTCCGCAAGCTGATGCCGGCGCCTGCGGGTGATGAGCGGCCCACCGTGCGCGGCATTCCGCTCAAGGCGCTGGCGACCCTGCCGCACCGCGCGCTGATCCTGCATGGCCGTGAAGACCGGGTGGTGCCGTTCGAACGCGCGCTCGACATGCACCGCTCGGTGCCGAATTCGGAGCTGCATTCCTTCGGCCAGTGCGGCCACTGGGTGCAGATCGAGCGCGAGGCCCGTTTCCTGGATCTCGTCACCGAATTCATGGCCCGCGACTGATCCGGCGTGAAGGAGGGCCATGCCCATGAGCCGCGACGTGCTCGAAAAGCTGCTCTACGACCTGTCGACCAGCCGGCAGAACCGCGAGGCCTTTGCCGCCGATGCCGAAAAATACCTCGCCCGCTATCGGTTGAGCGCCGAGGAAAAGGCGCTGGTGCGCGACTACGACGTCCGCGCGCTGGCCGATCTCGGCGTCAACACCATGCTGACCTGGGGCTTCTGGCTCCAGGCTGGCCGGCGCAACCCCGACTATATTCGCGCCATGCAGGGCCGCGCCGTGCAGAACCAGAACAGCGCCACCCCGACCGAAGGAGCCCCGTCATGAGCCGGATCGTCGGCGGTTTCGTCGTCCCCCACGACCCCGTGATGTATGCCGCCCCCAAGGCTGCGAGCGAGGCCGAGGCGGCCGCGGTCTATGGCGCCTATGCTGCGATCGCCCGCCGGATCGGCGAGCTTCGGGCCACCACCGCCATCGTCATCGGCTGCGACCACTACATCCTGTTCGGCACGGATTGCCTGCCGCAATACGTCATCGCGACCGGCGAGGTCGACGGCCCGATCGACCAGCTGCCCGGGCTGAAGCGCGGCCCGATCGAGAACCATAGCGATCTCGCCCGCCACATCGCCGAACAGGGCTTCGCCGAAGGCTTCGACTGGACGGTCGGCCGGTCGATGCAGGTCGATCATTCGATCGCCATCCCGCACCAGCTGTTGATCGCCCCCAATGCCGGGGTGAAGACTGTGCCGGTGATGCTGGCCTGCGGCGTCGACCCCTATATCCACAAGCGCCGCGCCTTCGATCTGGGCCGCCAGATCGGCCGGGCGGTGGCAAGCCATGCCGGTGACGAGCGGGTGGTGGTGATCGGCTCTGGCGGCATTTCGCACTGGGTCGGCACCGCCGAGATGGGCCGCATCAACCCCGATTTCGACCGGATGGTGCTGGATTGCGTCGCCCGCGGCGATGCCGAGGCGCTGATCGCGCTCGACGACGCCACCATCCTGGAACAGGGCGGCAATGGCGCCATGGAAATCCGCACCTTCATCTGCGCCATGGGCGCGGTCGGCGGCAGCCAGGCCCGGGTGATCGACTATCTGCCGGTCCCCGGCTGGATCACCGGCCTCGGCTTCGCCGAACTCGCCGCCGCCTGAGGAGACGCCCCCCATGACCGATACCACCCTGATCCGCCTTTGCGATGCGGCCGATCTTGCCGAAGGCGAGGTGCTGAAGATCGAGATCGACGGCCGCAAGCCGCTGGCCGCCACCCTGGTCGACGGCGTGGTCCATGTCTTCGACGACACCTGCCCGCATGCCGAGGAATCGCTGTCGAAGGGCTGGGTAGAGGATGGCCGGGTGGTCTGCCCTGTCCATTTCGCCGAATTCGACCTGGCCGACGGCAGTGTCCACAACGCCCCGGCGGGCTGCGGAAAGCTCCGCGCCTATGCGGCCGAACTGCGCGACGGCGCGGTTTTCGCCAGCCTCGGCTGAACGGTCCCGATACGCGCGCCTGCGCCACAAAAAACACAAGCTCTCCCATCCGGTCCGCCCTTCGGAGGAACAAGTCATGTGCGACGCCAAGGCGCGCCCCGACATGCAGCCGGTCTACCCCAAGGCCGGCAGCTATCCCGATTTCGCCGATCTGGTCGACGACAGCCGCGCCCAGGTCGATCGCCGGGTCTTCATCGACCGCGCGATCTATGAAGCCGAGCTTCGGCAGATTTTCGGCCGGGCCTGGCTGTTCCTGGCCCATGAAAGCCAGATCCCCAATCCCGGCGATTTCGTGCGCACCTATATGGGCGAGGACGACGTCATCGTTGTCCGCCAGCGCAATGGCCGCATCGGCGCCTATCTGAATTCCTGCCCGCATCGCGGCAACCGGGTGTGCATGGTGGACAGCGGCAAAAAGGCCCGCGGCTTCATCTGCAATTATCACGGCTGGTCCTTCGGCATCGACGGCCGGCTGAACGGCACCGACGGCAAGGTCTATGACAAGGATCCCGGCTTTCAGAAATCCGAGATCGGCCTGACCCCGGTCGCCCAGGTCGCGAGCTACAAGGGCCTGGTCTTCGGCACCTTCGATCCCGAGGCGCCGTCGCTTGAAGACTATTTCGGGCCCTTCACCTGGTATCTCGACGTCATGCTCGACAATGACGAGGGCGGCACCGAATTCATCGGCGGCTGCGTCAAGTCCACCGTCGAGTGCAACTGGAAGTTCCCGGCCGAGAACTTCGTCGGCGACATCCTGCATGCCTTCTGGACCCATCAATCGGGTGCCGAGGCGATCCTGGGCGGGGCCGTCGATCTGGGCTCGCGCTATGACGAGCGCGCCTTCCAGGCCAGCGTCTACGGCCATGGCATCGAAACCAATCTCGACAAGGTCGGCAACACCCGCACGCTGGGCTTTCCCGAGCTGAACGACTATGTGCTGGGCCGCTACGAGGCGGTCAAGGCGCGGCTGGGCGAGGTCAGGGCGCGGATGGTGGGGGCCGTGTCGTCCTGCACCGTCTTCCCCAATTTCTCGTTCCTGCCCGGCCAGGCGACCTTCCGCGTCTGGCATCCCAAGGGGCCGGACCGGATCGACCTCTACACCTGGACGCTGGTGAACAGGAATATGCCCGAGCGGATCAAAGAGCTTTACCGCAAAGGCACCATGATGACCTTCTCGCCCGGCGGCGTGTTCGAAATGGACGACGGCGAGAACTGGGAATACTGCACCAAGGCCAATCAGGGCTGGGTGACCCGGCATCAGAAGCTGCATTACGGCCTGGGCCAGGACAGCGGCTGGGCCGAGTCAAGCCTGCCCGGCCATATCCATCACGGCTCGCTCAACGACGCCAATCAGCGCCAGTTCTACAAGCGCTGGGCCGAATTCATGCGCTTCGACAGCTGGGGCGATCTGCAGCGCGCCGAGACCGCGCCGCCGGCCAAACCGCTGCCCCAGGCGGCCGAGTGAGGGAGGCGAGGATGACCGTGCAAACCGTTCCCATGCTGGACGAAACCCCCGTCGCCGACGAGCTGCTCCGCCGCATCGAGCGCTTCTATTACCGCGAGGCGCGGCTGCTCGACCGCGAGGCCTATGCCGACTGGCTGACCCTGCTCGATCCCGGCATCCGCTACTGGATGCCGGCCATGGAGACCCGCAAACGCGGCGATCAGCGCGGGCCCTGGACCGATGGCGAGATGTCCTATTTCGACGATGATTTCGCCATGCTCAGGGTCCGCGTCGCCCGCTATGAACAGCCCTCGGCCTGGGCCGACAACCCGGCGACGCGGCATCTGCACATCGTGACCAACATCGAGGCGATCGAGACCGGCACCCCCGGTCTGGTGCGGGCGTTCTCGTGCTTCGAGAACGTGCGCAATCGCAACGAAAAGGACCAGGACGTCATCCATGGCCGCCGCGAAGACCTGCTGAAGCTGGAGGACGGGCGGATCACCATCGCCGAACGGCGGATCCTGATCGTGCAGAACATCCTGCTGTCCAAGAACCTCAACACCTTCTTCTGACAGACCTTATCCAAACTTTGGGAGGACGGCGTGATGACGGGCAGGGCCCTGGAAGGCGAGGCGGCGCTGGTCACCGGCGGCGGCAAGGGCATCGGCCGGGCGGTGGTCGACCGTTTCGTGGCCGAGGGTGCGCAGGTCGGCGTGCTTGTGCGTTCTGCGGCTGATGCCGATGATCTGGTCCGCGCGCATGGCGACCGGGTGGCCCCGGTGATCGGCGATGTCCGGTCCTGGGACGACAATCTCCGCGCGGTAACCACGGTCGTCGAGCGCTTCGGCAGGCTGGACGTGCTGGTGCCCAATGCCGGCGTCTACGATTTCTCGGTGCCGTTCGAAGACCAGACCGGGCCCGAAATCGCCGCGCGTTTCGACGAGTTGATCGCCGTCAACGTCAAAGGCTATCTGCTGGCCGCGCGGGCGGCGCTGGAACCGCTTCGGGCCACGCGCGGGTCGATCGTCTTCACGCTGTCCTCCTCGTCCTTCTATGCCGGCGGCGGCGGGGTGCTCTACGTCACCTCGAAACACGCCCTGGTCGGCACGGTGCGCCAGCTCGCCTTCGAGCTGGCGCCCGAGATCCGGGTCAATGCCGTCGCCCCCGGCGGCACCCGCACCGGGCTTGGCGGTCTCGCCTCGGCCGGGGCGGAGGCCACCCGTCTGGATGCGATCGAGGGCTTCGACCGCATGGTGGCCAAGACCGTGCCGCTGGGCTTCCTGTCCGAGCCCGAAGACCATGCCGATGCCTATGTCCTGCTCGCCAGCCGCAGCGCCTCGCGCTTCATGACCGCGGTGATCCTGCCCTCGGATGGCGGGCTGGAGGTGCGCGGCGGCGGCCGGCGCAAGCGCGGCTGACCCGCGCCATCTGCAACCGGAGATAAAGAATGACCAATGACGTGGCAAGCCAGGTTGCATCGCTGAAAGACCAGCTGCGCCTGCCGGTGATCGTGGCGCCGATGTTCCTGGTCTCGGGCCCCGATCTGGTGGTGGAGGCCTGCCGGGCCGGGCTGATGGGCTCGCTGCCCGGGCCCAATGGCCGGACGATCGACGATCTGCGGGCCTGGTTCACCGACATCGCCACCCGGCTGGATGCCGCGCGTGCCGCCGGTGAGCGGCCGGCGCCCTGGGCCTTCAACATGATCACCCATCAGAGCTATGGCCGTTTCGACGACGAGATCGCGCTGGTGCAGGAGTTCCGCCCCGGCATCGTGATCACCGCGCTCGGCGGCCCGCATCGGGTGACCGATGCGGTGCACGGCTATGGCGGCCTGGTCTTCGCCGACGTCAATTCGGCGAGCTTCGCCCGCAAGGCGGTCGACAAGGGGGCCGACGGGCTGGTGCTGGTCTGTTCCGGTGCCGGCGGCCATACCGGCGAATATGCCATGCTCGCCTTCATCGACGAGGTGCGCAGCTTCTTCGACGGGCCGATCGTGGTCGGCGGTGCGATCAGCCATGGCCGCAGCGTTCGCGCCGTGGAACTGCTCGGCGCCGATTTCGCCTATATGGGCACCCGCTTCATCGCCACCCCGGAAAGCCTGGTCTCCGACGACTACCGCGCCATGGTGGTCGACAGCCGGATGGAGGATCTGGTGGCGTCGCGGGCCATCACCGGCGCGCTCGGCAACTGGATGCGCGCCTCGATCGAAAAGGCCGGCATCCCGCTCGATGCCATGAAGGCCGAGGCCAGGATCGATTTCTCGGGCGACATGCATTCGGGCGTGAAGGCCTGGAAATACGTCTGGAGCGCCGGCCAGGGCGTGGGGGCGGCCGATCGCGTCACCCCCGTGCGCGAGCTGGCCGACCGGCTGGTCGCCGAATATCTCGCGGCCTTCCGGGCCGAACGCACCACCCATACCGCCTTCGCCCGCCGCAATGGCTGGCAGGCCGCAGCGGAAGCCGCAGAATGACCCAGATCACCCCCGATATCCAGGCCGCGGCCGCGGCGATCTTCGCCGCACGCGAGAGCCTGACCCAGATCCCGCCGGTGCGCGAGACCCATGGCATCACCGATGTCGAGGCCGCCTATGCCGTGCAGGCGCTGAACACCGCCCGCTGGATCGAGGCCGGCCGCCGCCCGGTCGGCGCCAAGATCGGCCTGACCTCGAAGGCCGTGCAGGACCAGCTGGGCGTGGGCGAGCCCGATTTCGGCACGATCTGGGCCGATTACGCCTTCGGCGAAGGCGATGTCGTGCCGCTCCGCCGTTTCATGCAGCCCAAGGTGGAGGCCGAAATCGCCTTCGTGATCGGCCGGCGGATCGATGATCCGCAGATCTCGCTCACCCGGCTGACCGGGGCGATCGATTGCGCCTATGCCGCGGTCGAAATCGTCGACAGCGCCATTGCCGCCTGGAACATCCGCCTCGCCGACACCGTCGCCGACAATGCCTCGGGCGGGGGCTTTGCGCTCGGCACCGAACCCCGCCGGATCGGCGATGTCGATCTGCGCCTGGGCGGCATGGTGCTGACCCTGAACGGCCGTCCGGCCTCGATCGGGGTCGGCGCCGCCTGTCTCGGCCATCCGCTGAACGCCACGCTCTGGCTGGCCCGGCGCATGGCGGAACTCGGCCGGCCGCTGGAGGCGGGCGACATCGTGCTCTCGGGCGCCCTGGGCCCCATGGTGCCGGTGGCCTCGGGCGACGTTTGCACCGTCGAGATCCAGGGCTTCGCGCCGCTTTCCTTCGTGTTCGGAGACTGACACCCATGACCAAGGTCAAATGCGCCATCATCGGCTCGGGCAATATCGGCACCGATCTGATGATCAAGATCATGCGCATGTCGAAGACGCTGGAGATGGCGGCCATGGTCGGCATCGACCCCGAGAGCGACGGGCTGAAGCGGGCCGCACGGCTGGGCATCGCCACCACCCATGACGGCATCGAGGGGCTGCAGGCCCTGCCGGTCTATCCCGAGATCGGCATCGTTTTCGACGCCACCTCGGCCGGCGCCCATGCCCGGCACGACCGGCTGCTTCAGGCCGACGGCAAGCAGGTGATCGACCTCACCCCGGCCGCCATCGGCCCCTATGTGGTGCCGCCGGTCAATCTGGATGCCATGCGCGATGCCCCCAATGTCAACATGGTCACCTGCGGCGGCCAGGCCACCATCCCGATCGTGGCGGCGGTGGCGAGCGTTGCGCCGGTGACCTATGCCGAGATCGTGGCCTCGATTTCCTCGCGCTCGGCCGGCCCCGGCACCCGTGCCAATATCGACGAATTCACCGAGACCACCTCGCGTGCCATCCGCGAGGTCGGCGGTGCCGGTGCCGGCAAGGCGATCATCGTGCTGAACCCGGCCGAGCCGCCGCTGATCATGCGCGACACGGTCTATTGCCTGGCGCAGACCCAGGACCGCGAGGCGGTCCGCGCGGCGATCGAGAAGATGGTGGCCGAGGTTCAGGCCTATGTCCCCGGCTATCGGCTGAAGCAGGCGGTGCAGTTCGAGGTGATCGGCGACAACGCCCCGCTCCGCATCCCCGGCGTCGCCGAGGCGGCCACCGGCCTCAAGGTCAGCGTCTTCCTGGAGGTCGAGGGCGCCGGCCATTATCTGCCGGCCTATGCCGGCAATCTCGACATCATGACCTCGGCGGCGCTGAAAACCGCCGAACGCCTGGTCGACCTGCGGCGCGAGAAGGCAGCCTGACCCATGACCGACATCATTGCGACCGACAGCACGGCGACCACCGAGCCCTTGCGCCTCTACGTCCAGGACGTCACGCTCCGCGACGGCATGCATGCCATCCGTCACCAGTACACGCTGGATCAGGTAGCCGCCATCGCCGCCGCGCTCGACCGGGCCGGCGTCGATGCGATCGAGATCGCCCATGGCGACGGGCTTGCCGGCTCGTCCTTCAATTACGGCTTCGGCCGCACCACCGATCTGGACTGGATCGAGGCTGCGGCTTCGGTGATCACCCGCGCGAAGCTCACCACCCTGCTGCTGCCCGGCATCGGCACCATTCATGATCTGGAGCGGGCCTTTGCCGCCGGCGTGCGCTCGGTCCGGGTCGCCACCCATTGCACCGAGGCCGATATCGCGAAGCAGCACATCGCCCATGCCCGCAAGCTGGGCATGGACGTCTCGGGCTTCCTGATGATGAGCCATATGAACCCGCCCGAGAAGCTGGCGGCCCAGGCGAAGCTGATGGAAGACTACGGCGCCCATTGCGTCTATGTGGTCGATTCAGGCGGGGCCCTGACGATGGCCGGCGTCGCCGACCGGGTGCGTGCCTTCCGTCAGGTCCTGGCACCCGAAACCCAGATCGGCATTCATGCCCATCACAACCTGTCGCTCGGCGTCGCCAATTCGGTGGTCGCGGTCGAATGCGGCGCGATCCGCGTCGATGCCTCGCTGGCGGGGCAGGGGGCGGGGGCCGGCAATGCGCCGCTGGAGGTGTTCATCGCCACCGCCGACCGTTATGGCTGGGCGCATGGCTGCGATCTTTATGCGCTGATGGATGCCGCCGACGATCTGGTCCGCCCGCTTCAGGACCGGCCGGTCCGGGTGGATCGCGAGACGCTGAGCCTCGGCTATGCCGGGGTCTATTCCAGCTTCCTGCGCCATGCCGAGACGGCATCCGCCACCTATGGCGTCGATGTCCGCCGCATCCTGACCGAGCTTGGCCGGCGCCGCATGGTCGGCGGCCAGGAAGACATGATCGTCGACGTGGCGCTGGATCTGGCGCGCGAGGCGCCTCAGGGCTGAGATGGGCTGCTGGTGGTGCCGTCCGGTGTCGTCGCCGCGGGGGCCGTCAGCAGCTCCATGACCTTGTCGATATAGTCCTGCTCCGCCACCTGGTCGCCCAGCGTCTTGTGCAGCACGCTGTCGCCCATCATCGCGCAATAGGCGATATAGGACCGCTTGCGCGCCTCGGTCTCGTCGAAGCCGTGATCGCGAAAGATCTGCTCGAAAAAGCTCATGCGGATCTGGTCCACCTCCCAGATCGCCTTGCGCGGCATTTCCACCCGCCGCGCCCAGTCGCGGATGCTGGTCTCGATCGCGGCGAAGGCCTGGGATTTCGGGCGGCGGGGCAGGGCAAGCAGGTGGCGGAGCCGTTCCATGCCGCCCGGTCCCGCCCGGGTGACGCTGCGGATGACGTTCAGCGTCATCCGGCTGCGCCAGGTGTTCAGCATGGCGGCCAGCAGGTCGCTGCGCTTCTTGAAGTGCCAGTAGAAGCTGCCCTTGGTGACGCCCAGCCGGTCGCAGAGTTTGTGCAGCTGAATGCCGCGGACATTCTCGTCGACCAGGATGTCGATCGCGGCCTCCACCCAGTCGGCCTCGGTCAAAGGCCGGTCCTTGACACGCTTCGTGGGGGCGCGGCGGCGCTTTTCGGGCGGGGCGGTCTCGCTGGTCTCGGCCATGTCTCGGGATATCCGGTGGTTCCGCAACGGGGGCAGCCCCCCTTGCACTGCAACAAGCCGCCACAATACCCCAGGGTCTTGCCGTGTCCATGGGGCAAAAGCGGGCCAAGGGTCAAAAGTAGGCCAAGGGTCAAAAGCCGGCGCCCGCGCGCGCTCGTGACCAATTGAAAGGCAGATGAAGATGAGCCAGATCGTGATCATCGGCGGCGGCCAGGCCGGTGGGGCCGCGGCATTGGCCCTCAGGCGCCATGGCGCGACCGGCCCCATCACCCTGATCGGCCGTGAACCCCTGCCGCCCTATGAACGCCCGGCCCTCTCCAAGGGCCTGCTGCTGGGCGAGACCCCCTTCGACCGGCTGATCGTGCTGTCCGAAGCGGTCGCGGCCGAACAGGCGATCACGCTGCGCCTCGGCACCACCGTCACCGCCATCGACCGGGCGGCGCAGACGGTCACCACCGATGCCGGCGACGTTCTGCCATACGGAACCCTGATCCTGGCCACCGGCGGCCGCGCCCGCGCGCTGCCGGGGCTTGCCCCCGACGGCCGCGACATCTTCGCGATCCGCACCGCCGCCGATGCCGAAGGGATCCGCGCGCGCATGGCCCGGTCCCGCTCCCTGCTCGTGATCGGCGGCGGCTGGCTGGGGCTGGAGGTCGCGGCCAGCGCCCGCAAATCGGGCCTCGACGTCACCCTGGTCGAGGCGGGCCCCCGGCTCTGCGGCCGGGTGCTGCCGCCCGTGGTTTCGGCCATCCTGGCCGATCTCCACACCCGCCGCGGCGTCGATCTGCGCCTCGGCGATGCCCCGGTGGCGCTCGCCTCCACCGGCACCGGCGGCGTCATCGCGCGGCTCGCCTCGGGCGCGGAACTGGCCGCCGACATGGCCGTGGTCGCGGTGGGCCTGACGGTCGAGGACGATCTGGCCCGCGCCGCCGGCCTCGCCACCGCCGACGGCATTCTGACCGATCCGGCCGGCCGTACCGACGATCCGGCGATCTTCGCCATCGGCGACGTCGCCCGCACCCCGCACCCCGCCCTCGGCACGGCCGCCCGGCTGGAAAGCTGGCAGATGGCCAATCTCCAGGCCGAGGCGGCGGCACGCGCGATCCTGAACCTGCCCGTGCCGCCCGCCGAAACCCCCTGGTTCTGGTCGGACCAGTACGACCTCAACCTCCAGATCCTGGGCCTGCCCGACATGGCGGCGCAGCCCATCCGCCGCGGCAGCCCCGAGACCGGCCGCGGCAGCCTGCTCTGGCTGGATCCGGCCGAACGCCTCTGCGCCGTCATCGCCCTCAACGCCCCCCGCGACATCGCCATGGCCCGCCGCCTGATCGGCACCGGCCTGGTCATCGACCGCCCCCGCGCCGCCGATCCGGCGGTGCCGCTGAAGGATGCGGTGTTCCGGGCGGCGTGAGGTGCGGGGAGACCTGAGGGGCGGGCAGGGCTTGCCGCGCGGGGCAACAGGGCGGATGATGCCGTCTCACTTTCCGGGACGATCCGCCGTGCTTGCTTCCTCCGCCTCGCCGCGCCCTGCATCGCGACCCCATGGCTGAAGACCTGCTCTTCAGCCTCTCCCCCGCCGACCTCGCCGGCGCCGGCCTCGCCATCTTCGTGGCCGGGCTGCTGCGTGGCTTCACCGGTTTCGGCTTCGCGCTTGCCGCGGTGCCGCTTGCGGGGCTGGTGTTGCCGCCGGCGATGATCGTGCCGGTGGTGATGCTCACCCAGCTGGTGATCGGCAGTGCCGATGCGGTGCGCGAGCGGCGGGCGGTGGACTGGCGGCTGGTCGGCTGGCTGACCCTGGGCCTTGCCATCGCCACCCCCCTCGGCACCTGGGCGCTGGTGGCGCTGCCGGGCGACATCACCCGGATCGTGATCGCCTGCATCGTTCTGCTGGGGGCCGCCGCCGCCTGGCGCCCGCCCCGGGCCGAAGGCGCAGGCGAGGGCGGGCTGCTGCACGCCCGCATCACCCGGCTGGGCGTGGGCCTGGTCGCCGGGCTGTTCACCGGGCTTGCCGCCATGCCGGGCCCGCCGGTGGTGGCCTATATGCTGGCGGCGGAGCGCGACCCGCGGATCATCCGTGCGACGCTGATGGTGTTCTTCTTCTTCACCGCCGTCACCGGCTGCGCCAGCGCCTGGTTCGCCGGGCTGATCGGCTGGCCGGAACTGGTGATGTCGGCGGCCGCCCTGCCGCTGGTGGTCGGCGGCAGCGCGATCGGGGCGGCGGGCTTTCGCCGGGCCGATGCCCGCCATTATCGCCCGGCGGCGCTGGTGGTGCTGGTCGGTGCCGCCGTGGTAACCCTGTTGCGCGAGATCCTGTGATATCGGGAAACCGCCGGGAGTGTCGCGAAACGCACTGGCCTCGCTGCCCGGGGCGGGATATAAGCCGAAGACCGGCATGTTCTGCCGTGTCTCTGCGACCACACCCCCACAACCGGCGCTGGTGAGGCCGTCATGCCCCTCGATCCCGACACCCTGTTGGCGAGCAGCATGTTCATCAACGCCTCGGGCGCCATCGTGTTCAGCCTGTTCTGGCTGGCCGATCGTCGCCTGCCCGAGCTGGCGCTCTGGGCCGTCGGTTATGTGCTTCTGACCCTCGGGCTTCTCGGCATGATGTTCCTGTCTTCGGCCAGGTATCCCCCGGCCCTGGAGGGCGGGGCGGTGTTCGTGCTCTGCGGGCTTTCGCCCGCCTGTTTCTGGCTGGGAACCCGCTATTTCGACCGGATCCGGCCGGTCTGGTGGGGTCC
This sequence comes from Tistrella mobilis, assembly GCF_039634785.1. Classification (NCBI taxonomy): domain Bacteria; kingdom Pseudomonadati; phylum Pseudomonadota; class Alphaproteobacteria; order Geminicoccales; family Geminicoccaceae; genus Tistrella; species Tistrella mobilis. The sequence continues at coordinate 21,007 of NZ_JBBIAB010000031.1, forward strand.
GGCGCTGGTCGCCGGGGTGGCCCCCGGTCTGCACTATGCCGTCGGCATGACGCTCGGCTGGCCGCCGACCTCGGTGGTGTCCGTCACCCTGCTGCTGCTGGCGGTGCTCTACGCCCTGGACACCCATGTGCTCGTGCGCGGCATCGGCCGCGATCCGGCGCTGCCCGGAAGCTGGCCGGTGTCGCGCACGGTGGTGGCCGCCTGCGTGGCCCTCTACTGCCTCAGCTTCCTTGTCTCCGCCCTCGTCACCTGGTGGGGAGGCGGGTCCGAGAGCGACGCCGAGGCCGCCTCGGTCGTGATCGTCTCGGTGGTCGACAATCTGCTGGGGGTGATTTCCTGCATCGCCACGGCCGGCATGCTCTGGGAACGCGCCCGGGCCGATCTGGCGCGCGATGCACGGATCGATCCGCTGACCGGGCTGTTCAACCGCCGCGGCCTGCAGGACGGCGCCCGCCGCTGGCTGACCCGCAACCGGCCGCTGGCGGTGATGATCGCAGATCTGGACCGGTTCAAGCGGATCAACGATGCCCATGGCCATGCCGGCGGCGATCTGGTGCTGGCCACCTTCGCCCATCTGATCCGCGATGTCTGCCCGGCCGAAGACAGCCTGCTCGCCCGCATCGGCGGCGAGGAATTCGTGATCCTGTTGCGCCATGCCGACCCCGATGCCGCCCGCGGCGTCGCCGACCGGCTTCGCCGCGCGGTTGAAAACGGCAGCTTCCTGGTGGGGGGCGAACGGCTTGCGATCACCGTCAGCATCGGCCTGGCCTTCCCCGCGGCCGACGACACCGACCTCACCCCCGCCCTGGAACGCGCCGACCGTGCGCTTTATGCGGCCAAACATGGCGGGCGCAATCGGGTGGAGGAACTGATGACGATTTAATGGTTGTCCTTCCCGCTTGAGGTGTATTCTTTTGAGATTAGACAGCTTGTGCGTGGGTCGTCTAGGACAGGCTGTTGTAAACCGCAGGTGCACGTGAAAGGGGATGGGCATGGCCGAGTACGAAGGCAGCAATGGGCCGGAGGTCATTGCAGGGAGCGACGCAGCGGATACGATTCCGTGGCCTTGCTGGTGATGACGATCTGTCGGGAGAGGCTGGCGATGACATTCTCATAGGCGGGGCAGGGGCCGACGTGATTGACGGCGGCCTGGGGTTCGACTTGGCCAGTTATGCTGATGCGGTGAGTGGCGTGACTATCGATTTGATCACCGGTATCAGTTCGGATGGTGACCGCCTCGTCTCGGTCGAGGCACTCGTCGGTAGCGGATTTGATGACATCCTGACGGGAGCGGATGGCGGTAGTTATCTTGGTGGTGGTGCAGGCGACGACACGTTGTTTGGTGGGGTCGGTCAGGACAGTTTCGAGGGGGGGGACGGCGACGATACCGTCCGCGCTGCTGCGGGTAATGATACTATTTATGGGAATGATGGAGACGACGATCTCTCTGGCGGCGATGGCGACGATCTTCTGATCGGCGGTGCCGGAGCAGATATCCTGAACGGTGGCAATGGTTACGATATTGCAAGTTATGCGGTCGCTGCGGGGCCGGTCACGGTTGACCTGAGCACAGGGACAGGCAGCGATGGCGATATCCTCACCGGGATCGAAGGACTGGTGGGCAGTGGCGAAGACGACGCCCTTACCGGGAACGACGACGCCAACATTATCGATGGCGGTTTGGGGGCCGATGTCATTGACGGTCGCGGCGGCTTCGACACCGTCACCTATGCCAGCCGTAGCACGGCGGTCGTGGTAAACCTGGCGACTGGCGAGAATACCGATGGCGACACTCTACTGAACATCGAGGCTATAACCGGCGGTTTGGCCGATGATGCTCTGACCGGCGATTCAAATTCGAACGTGCTCGATGGCGGGGTTGGCGCCGACAGCCTCGACGGTGGTGGTGGGAATGACTATGTCAGCTATGCATCGCGACTGGATAATATTGAGGCAAATCTTGCGACAGGCATCAACACCGATGATGATATCTATTATTCGGTCGAGAATCTGATCGGTGGCTGGGGTAACGATCTCCTGACAGGAGATGGACAGGTCAATCACATTCAGGGCGGCTGGGGTGATGACGTATTGGCCGGCGGAGCTGGCGCAGATATTCTGGATGGTGGGGAAGGGGTCGATATTGTCAGTTACGCCCATTGGACGACGAGGATCGTTGTCGATTTGTCGGCTGGAGAGAATCCAGATGGAGATCTTCTGAGCGGGTTTGAGGGGATTTTAGGGGGGAGCGGAGGTGATCTCTTGATTGGCAGTAACGGTCCCGATATTATCTTTGGCATGTCCGGCCTTGATTTCCTCCAAGGTGGGAGAGGACAGGATTATCTCGACGGCGGCGATAGCCTTGATCTGGTAGATTACTCTGATCGATCGGAGAATATTTTTGTAGATTTGGAGTCTGGCTTGAATCCAGACATGGATATATTAATTAATATAGAGGGAATTTTGCATGGAAAGGGCAACGATTACCTATACGGGACTGATGGGTCGAATCTTTTCTTCGATAGAGGTGGTTCCGATTTCTATGATGGGCGAGGGGGCAGGACGGAATTATATATTGGGAACGAACAGATAATATATATATAAATCTAGAGACAGGGGAAAGCACGGATGATGATGTGTATGTATCGATCGAACATTTTAACGGTGGAATGGCAGACGATACATTCATTGGCAGTAGCCGGAGTGATATATTATACGGGCAAGACGGCAACGATCATATAGAGGGGGCCGGCGGTGATGACCTATTGAGTGGAGGTTCTGGTGGGGACCATATCGACGGTGGGCTGGGCTTTGATATAGTGTACTACGTTCCCTCTCCAATGGGTGTGAATGTCGATCTGCTGAATGGAACAGCGAGTGGCGGACACGCAGATGGCGATTTTCTGGTCTCTATTGAAGGTGTCCATGGTAGTTACAATTACGATGATTTCCTCTATGGCGACGATATGAATAATACCTTCTCCGGCCGTGGGGGAGATGATGTCATTGATGGTCGTGGAGGAAGTGACACAATACGCGGCGGACTTGGTTCTGATCAAATGACCGGCGGAGACGCCGCGGATCGGTTCATTTTTGACATTCTGGAAGACAGCGGAGTGGATCTCATAGATCAAGACAGACTTCTCGATTTTGCTGAAAGCGAGGGTGACCGCATCGATTTTCGAACACTCGCCGCCGATATCGGCCCGCTCTCTTATGTCGGTACCGCGGCCTTCTCGGGCTCTACCGGTGAAATCCGGAGTTGGGCGTCCTCGGTCCTTGGTTTCACTCATGTCGGGCTGGATGCCGATGGTGACGCCATGGCCGATATGATATTGCTCGTCGCGGGCAATCCAGCGGATATCACAGCGGCCGCCTTCCTGTTGTGAACCGCTCCGGCGTCCGGTTGTCCCGCCGGAGGTGTCTGAGGAGCGAAACGGTATGGTCGATGAGGTGGGCGAGGGTGTTGCCACCCTCCTCACCCGGACCGACGACCTGCTGCAGCGTTTCGATCCGCTGCATGTCTCGCATCTGGTGATCCCGCCACTGCGACGGCGGAGCGGGTCGCTTGGCGTCTCCGTCTGGCGTCGGCGCTGCACCGGATCGGTGACAGGGTCTGGGGCATGGCGATCGCCCTGGTCCAGCTGCGCTATCTGGAGGCGGACAACCAGCGGCGCCGGGAGATGGCCGCGATCTATCGCCGGCTGCTCGACGGTGCGCCGGGATTGCGCTGGGTCGATCCTGCACCGGACTGTCTGTCGTCCACGCATCTGGTCCAGATCCGCGTGCCGGAGCGTGACCGGATCCTGGCGGCGCTTGCCGCCGATGGCATTCATGCCGGTGTGCATTATTGCGACAACACCGATTATGCACTCTATGCCGATCAGGCCGGCACCTGCCCGCGGGCGCAGGCGGCAAGCGCCGAGCTGATTTCGCTGCCGTTGCATCTGGGCCTTGCGGATGACGATCTCGCCCGGGTCGCGGCACGGCTGCGGCATCATCTGGGATGAGCCGCCCCGGCCATCCCGACATCCGCACCGACGGCCTGTTTCTTCGCTCGCCGGGTGAGGCCGATCTGGAGATGATGCGCGGCTGGCGCAATGCCGATGGCGTCCGGCAGATGTTCAGGAGCACCGCCCTGATCAGTGCCGCGGAACAGCGGTACTGGTATGCGGGTTGGTGCCGGCGCACCGACGATCTGATGTGGATTGCGCTTGACGATGCCGGCACGCCGCTGGGGCAGGGGGCGCTCTACGACATCGACCAGGCCGCCGGCACCGCCGAGGCCGGCCGCTTCATCGCCGCACCAGCCATCCGTGGCAGCGGCCGTTTCGGGGCGGTCTGCCGGGCCATCACCGGCTTCGGCTTCGGTGTCCTGGGGCTTGCCCGGCTCCGGCTGGAGGTTCGGCCGGAAAACGCCGTGGCCCGACGCTTTTATGTCGGGCAGGGTTTCCGGAATGCCGGTGTGTCCGCCGATGGACTCGTCATCATGATCCTCGACCGACCGGAAGGAACCAGATGAAGGGTATCATCCTGGCAGGTGGCACCGGCTCACGGCTTCACCCGCTGACGCTGGGGGTCAGCAAGCAACTGCTGCCGGTCTACGACAAGCCGATGATCTACTATCCGCTGACCACCTTGATGCTGGCCGGCATCCGCGAAATCCTGATCGTCACCACGCCGGTCGACCGGGATGCTTTCCGGCGTGCCCTTGGCGACGGCAGCCAATGGGGCGTCACACTCTCCTATGCCGTACAGGCGGCACCCGACGGGGTGGCGCAGGCGCTGACGATCGGGCGCGACTTTCTGGCGGGTGGGCCGGTTGCTCTGATCCTGGGCGACAACCTGTTCTATGGCCATGATTTCAGCATTGAACTCACCCGGGCGGCGAAGCTGACCTCGGGCGCGCTGCTTTTCGCTCATGCCGTGCGCGATCCCGGCCGGTATGGCGTGGTCGCCTTCGACGGCGACGGCCGTCCGGCCTCGATCGAAGAAAAACCCGCCCGGCCGAAATCCCCCTGGGCGGTGACGGGGCTCTATTTCTACGGCCCCGACGCTCCGGACATTGCGGCCGGCCTGCGGCCCTCGGCCCGGGGCGAGCTGGAAATCACCGCGGTCAATGCCGCTTATCTGGCCCGCGGCGACTGCACCGTCCAGCGGTTGGGGCGCGGCTATTGCTGGTTCGATACCGGCACCCATGCGGCGCTGCTGGAGGCGACCGAATTCGTCCGCGCGGTGCAGGAGCGTCAGCATCTGCTGATTTCCTCCCCCGAAGAGATCGCCTGGCGGCAGGGCTGGATCGACGACGACCGCCTGCGGGCCGCGGGCGAGGCGCTGGCCCGGACGGAATATGGCCGCTATCTGCTGCGTCTGTTCGAGCCGGGCTGGTAGGCCATTGCCGTTACCGGCCTGACGGCGTCACCAGTCCGACAGGTCGACATCGCAGAGACGCGGCAGGTTGCGGTCGCGATCGGAAACCACCGCCGCGTCGGGCCCGACCGGCCAGGCGATGCCGAGATCGGGATCGTGCCAGAGAATGCCGCCCTCATGCTCCGGCGCGTATGGGGCGGCGCAGCGGTACTGGACCAGGGTGTTGTCCTCCAGCGTGCAGAAGCCATGGGCGAAGCCCGCCGGGATGAGCAGCTGCCGGCCCGCCTCGGCATCCAGCCGCACCGCCACATGGCGCCCGAAGCTCGCCGAGCCCGGCCTGATGTCGAGCGCAATGTCGAGCACTGCGCCGGCCAGCACATGCACGATCTTGGGCTGGGCCATTGGTGGACGCTGGAAATGCAGCCCGCGGATGGTGAAGCGCCGCCTGGACAGTGAGAGATTGTCCTGAACCACCGGGAAGTCGATCCCGGCCGCCGCGAGGGCCTCCCGGCCATAGGTCATCCGAAACCAGCCGCGCAGGTCCGGAAAGCTCCGGGCTTCCAGGATCATCACGCCGTCGAGTGCCGTCTGCCGTATCTCCATCTCGTGGCCCCTCTAAACCGCCTGCCCCGCCGCCCAGCCCGACGACCAGGCCCATTGGAAATTATAGCCGCCCAGCCAGCCGGTGACGTCGACCACCTCGCCGATGAAGTGCAGGCCGGGCAGTTTGCGGGCCATCATGGTCTTCTGGTCCAGTTCGCGGGTGTCGATGCCGCCCAGCGTCACCTCGGCGGTGCGATAGCCTTCGGTGCTGGCCGGGCGGATCCGCCAGGCGCCCACCGCATCGGCGAGCGTTCTCAGGCGCCTGTCGCCCAGATCCGCCAGCCGGGCGGTCTCCACCCCGTGATCCTCGGCGATGCGCTGCGCCAGCCGGCGCGGCAGCAGGCGGGAGAGCACCGTGACCGGTGCCTGACGGCCGCTGTCGCTGCGCGCCTGGCGCAGCAGGTCGAAGACGTCGACGCCCGGTGCCATGTCGACCACGATATCGCGCCCATCGCGCCAGAAGGACGAGATCTGCAGAATGGCCGGACCGCTGAGGCCGCGATGGGTGAAGAGCAGCGCCTCGTCGAAGCCGGTGCCGTCGCACGACACCCGCGCATCCACCGCCACCCCGGCAAGCGGTTTGACCCGGGCCAGATCCTCGGGCCCGAAGGTGAGCGGCACCAGCGCGGGCCGGGTTTCGGTCACCTTCAGCCCGAACTGCCGGGCGATGTCGTAGCCGAAGCCGGTGGCGCCGATCTTGGGGATCGACAACCCGCCCGAAGCGATCACGAGCGAGGCGCAGTGGATCATCTCATTGCCGGTCCGCAGCCGGAAACCGCCATCGGCTGCCGCCTCCACCGTCTCCACCCCGGTCGAGAGGGCGAGGTCCACCCCGCCGGCCGCCATCTCGTCGGTCAGCATGGTGATGATCTGCTGCGCGCTCTGGTCGCAGAACAGCTGGCCCAGGGTCTTTTCGTGGAAGCCGATGCCGTGGCGGCGGACCAGGGCGATGAAATCCTGGCAGGTATAACGCGACAGCGCCGAGATGCAGAATCGCGGGTTCTGCGACAGGAAGTTGCGCGGCGCCGTGTTCAGATTGGTAAAGTTGCAGCGCCCGCCGCCCGAGATGCGGATCTTCTCGCCCGGGGTCTGCGCATGGTCGATCACCAGCACCCGCCGGCCGCGGCGACCGGCTTCGGCCGCACACATCATGCCGGCGGCACCGGCGCCGATGATCACCACATCCCGATATCGCGTCTTCATGCCCGACGTCACCTCAAAGCTGCAGCCTTGCTCTATCACGAGCCCTGCGCCGGCTGAAGAGCCGCCCTGCGGAAAACCCTCCACATTATGAGAATTTCTTAACCGCTCATCGGTTACAAACCCGAGACACACGCCTGCCTGCCTGTGGCGGCAGTGCGGAGGCGGTCGAGAGGAGCGGGGCATCGGCATGGCGCGTCGGTCTTGGTTCGGAGATGGAGCTGGGGGGCACCGCCTGCGGATGCTCAGGCCCGCCTATGTCCGCATCGTGCCGGCGCTTGTGCTGCTGGCCGGGCTTCTGACCGCGGGCAACGCCTGGTACCTTCAGCGCGACGAGAACCGGGCCGAGACCAACCGGCAGCTGAACCGGGCCGCCGCAGAGGCCGCGCAGACCATCGAGGACCGTCTGCAGATCGTCGAGCACACCCTGCACGGCGCCCGTGGCGCGATGGTGGCGGTGGGCTCTCGCAGCTTCGATGAAGAGAGCTTCCGGCGGTTCGCCGAAGCGATCGATTTTCGCGACGAACTGCCGGGCGCCCTGGCGCTCGGCTTCGTCCGGCGGGTGGATGCCGCCGACCTCGCCGCCTATCAGGCCCGGGAACGGCGCGAGGGGCGCGAGGATTTTCGCGTTCAGCCGATTGCGCCCGGCCGTGCGGGCGAGCATCTGATCGTCGAATATGCCCATCCGGCCGGTGCCGAAGGTCTGGCCACCGGGCTGGATCTGGTTACCAACCCCGCCATCCGCGAGGCGGCGGCACTGGCCCTCACCACCGACACCGCCATCCTCAGTGCGCCGTTGATCCTGCGCCCCTCGGGCCCGGCCAGCGAGATGACCGGCATGGTCATGGCCCTGCCGGTGCGCAGCGCCATGCACGGACCCGCCGATGCCCTGGTGATCATGTCGCTGGCGGTGGACCGCGTGCTCAGCCTGGGGTTGTCGCGCGACGACACGCTGATGGTCACCATCTCGGACGTCACCGACCATCCCGGCGGCGCGATCCTGCAGCTGACCGGCTCGGCCGACCTCAAGGGGCAGCGCGTCTACCGGCCCGTCACCTTCTACGGCCGCCACTGGCGCGTCGACGTCACCCCCGGCCCGGCCTTCATCGCCCGCCTGAACCTGTTGTCGCCCTGGTGGGTGGCGGCCAGCCATCTGGGTCTGGCCGTCATTGCGGCCCTGCTCGCCTATCTGATCCTGAACCGGGTGGACCGGCGGCTGCGCGACGATGCGCGCCGGCTGGCCGCCGCCGACGAGCTGGAGCGGCTGGTCGCCATCCGCACCGCGGAACTCCGCGAGCGCGAGGCGCGCTTTCGCGCCATCACCGAACTGTCGGCCGACTGGTACTGGCAGACCGATGCCGATGGCCGTTTCACCGAAATCTCGGGCGGGATCGAGCGTCTGGGCTTTGACGCCGACCATGCCATCGGGCGGAGCCGGCGGGAGCTGGCGGCCGATCCGGATGATCCGGGACTTGCGATCTATGATGCCGTGGCCGCCCGCCGCCAGCCCTTCCGCCGCGTCGCCTATCGGGTCGCCGGCGGCGAGGGCGAGATGCGCACCATCGAGATCAGCGGCGACCCGATCTTCGGATCGGATGGCCGCTTCCTGGGCTATCGCGGATCGGGGCGCGACGTCACCGACGATGTGACGGCGCGCCGCGAGATCGAGCAGGCCTATGCCACCGTCGCCGGCGTTCTGGACGCCTCGATGAACGCCGTTTTCGTCCATGTGGCCGAGCGCGACGAGGCGGGGCGGTTGACCGATCTGCGCCTCAGCATGATCAATGCAGCCGGTGAGGCGCTGTTGGGCGTGCGCGCAGAAGAGGTGATCGGCAGCTCTCTGCGGGGCAGCCTGCTGCCCGGCGAGGAAGAGGTGTTCCACCGCGCCCGCAGCGTGGTCGGAACCGGCCGTCCGGAACGCTTCTATCAGCTGGTCCATCGTGCCGGCCGTGACGTCTGGGTCATGATCCAGGCCGTCCGGCTGGGCGATGGCTGCGTGATCACAGCGGCCGATGTCACCGAGGCGCGGATCCGCGAGGCCCGGCTGCGCGAAAGCGAGGCGCGGTTGCAGGCACTGATCGGCACCGTGGGCGTCGGCATCGTGGTGCTGGACGGCGAGGGCCAGGTCACCATGATGAACGCGGCCGGCGAGCGCCTATTCGACCGCCGCGCGGCCGAGGTGGTGGGTGAGAATTTCTGCCATCTGGTGCCGCGGCCCGAGGGGCTGGAGGCCGCCGATGGCGAATGCGGCGGCTCGATCGCCGATGGCTGCGGCGCGATCCATCAGGCGATCGCCCTCAGGGCCGACGGCACAGAGGTGCCGGTCGAGGTCTCGATCGGGGCTTTCGACACCGGCGACGGACCGATGTATGTGGCCGCGATCGCCGACATGACCGAACGCAACCGCTCCATGACCGAGCTGCGCCGCGCGCGGGAAGAGGCGGATGCCGCCAATGCCGCCAAATCGGCCTTCCTCGCCAATATGAGCCACGAGATCCGCACGCCGATGAACGGGGTCACCGGCATGCTGCAGATCCTGCTCGGCACGCCGCTCGATGCCGATCAGCGGCGGTATGCCGAGGTCGCGCGCGACAGCGCCGACAGCCTGCTGGGGCTGATCGACGACATCCTCGACGTCTCCAAGCTCGAAGCGGGCCGGATGGAGCTGGAGCACCTGCCCTTCGATCTGGAGGATCTGGTGGATGGCGTGATCGCGATCCTGGCTCCCCGCGCACGCGATCGGCGGATCGATCTGGCCGGGGTGGTCGACCCCTCGGCGGCCGGCAGTTGGATCGGCGATCCCACCCGGATCCGGCAGATCCTGGTCAATCTGGCCGGCAATGCGGTCAAGTTCACCACCGCCGGCCATGTGTCGATCGACGTCTCGGCCGTGGCCCATAGGGAAGTCGATCCGGATGGGCGCGGGCGCCTGCGCTTCCGGGTGGAAGATACCGGCGTCGGCATCGCGGCCGATCATCTGGACCAGCTGTTCCGGCCCTTCTCTCAGGCCGATGCCTCCGTCACCCGCCGCTTCGGCGGCACGGGGCTGGGGCTTGCGATCTGCCGCGACCTGACCGCGCTGATGGGCGGCACGATCGATGTCGTCAGCCGCGAGGGCGAGGGCTCGGTGTTCACGGTCGAGATCGGGCTGGAGCGTGTGCCCGATGCGGCGCGCATGGCGCCCGCCCTGCCGGTGCTGGCCGGCCGGCGCGCGCTGGTGGTCGATGCGGTAGAGGTCACCCGCCGCATGATCGCCCGGCAGATCGAGGCGCTGGGTATGGACTGCGTGGAGGTCGCCTCTGCCGGCGAGGCGTTGATCATCCTGGAGATGAGCGTCGCCGGCGAACGTCCGATCGATCTGGTGGTCAGCGGCCTGAACCTGACCGGCCTCAGCGCGGCGCGGCTGGCACGCTGGGTGCGGCTGGATCCGGATCTGGCCGGGGTTCGGGTGATCGCGGCCACCTGCGGTGCGCCGGTGCCGGATGAAGAACTCTATGACGGGGTGGTGTCCAAGCCGGTCCGCCGGCGCGAACTGGCCGAGCTGATGCACCGCCTGCTCGACCCCGAGGCCGCAGCCGCCCATCGCGGCAACCCGGTGCCGGCCGAGGGCCCGGGCCATGGCCGGCGCCTGCTGCTGGTTGAAGACAATGCCACCAACCGCACCGTGGCGACCGTGATGCTGGAACGCCAGGGCTATACGGTCGAGACGGCCGAGACCGGCGAAGGGGTGGAGCTGCGGCTCGCCGATGGCAATTTCGATGCCGTGCTGATGGACATCCAGATGCCCGTGGTCGACGGTATCGAGGCCACCCGACGCATCCGCGCCGCCGAGGCCGCCGCCTGCCTGCCGCCGGTGCCGATCGTGGCGTTGACCGCCAACGCCATGGCGGGCATGCGCGAAGAATATCTGGCGGCCGGCATGAACGATTATCTGGCCAAGCCTTTCCAGGTCGACGACCTGCTGGCGGTGGTCGCCAAGTGGTGCGGCGGCCGGCCGGCGGCGGATGCCGCCCCATCCGGGCCCACACCGTCCCGGCCCACACCGGCCCCGGCCGCACCGGCCCCGGCCACACCGGCCCCGGCCGTGCCGGTTCTGGACGAAACCGCCCTCGACCAGGTGGCGGCCGTGCTGCCGGTGGAGAAGTTCGAAGATCTGGTGCAGAGCTTCGTCACCGCCGGCGTCGCCCAGCTCGACGAGGTCCGTGCCGCCCGCGCCGCCCGCGATATCGACCGCCTGCGCCGCAGCGGCCACGACATCATCTCCACGGCGGGCAATTGCGGGCTGATGCAGCTGTCGGACGCCGGCCGCCGCCTGCAGGTCGCGGCCCGCGCCGGCGACCTGGACCAGGCGGTCGAAGTGGCCGGCGAAATCCTGGATGTCGGCCCGGCCGCCATCGAGGCCATCCGCACCCGCTTCGGCTCGCCGCGGTCGGCGGCCTGACCGGCTCAGCCGGCAAGCCCGATCTCGCGCAGCCGCTCCGCCAGATAGGCCGCGGCGGTTTTGTCTGCCGCAAGCCGCACCTCGGGGCGGGGGTGGATGAAGATCGGCATGGACTGGCGGGCGGTGTGGTCGCCCCGTGCCGGGTTGACCACCCGATGGGTGGTGGCGGGCAGATAGCCGGCGGTGGCGAGCGCCAGCATGTCGCCGCCATTGACCGCGATCATGCCGGCATCGCAGGGCACGGCATGCCAGCGGCCGGCGGTGTCGCGCGCTTCCAGCCCCGGTTCCGAGCCCGCGACCAGCAGGGTGATCAGGTTGATGTCCTCATGCGCGGCGGCCCGGACGGCGCCGGGCTCGGCATCCTCGCCGACCGGCGGGTAGTTCAGCACCCGGAACAGCGAGCGGTCGGAGCCCGCAATCATCGCAGGCAGCGGCTCCGACAGCCGGTCGCGGATCCCGGCCGGCAATTCCTCCTGGATCCAGCCGAGCAGGGTGGTACCCAGATCCGACAGCTGCCGATAGATTTCGCGGGTATCGTCTGCAACCCCTGGCGGCAGGGCCGTGTCGGGATAGACGTGGAAGAACTCCTTCAGATCCTTCACCGCCACCCCCTTCGCATTTTCCGACCGGAAGGGGAAATAGCCGCTCTGGCTGCCCGGGGCGCGGGTCCAGCGGTGTTTTGCGGGGTCGGCGAAGAACCGCGCCCAGCCGTCATGCAGCCGCCGGATCAGCGCCGCATCGATCGGATGGGCGCGGAGCACCGCAAAACCGGTATCGCGCAGAGAGGCGAGGAAGCGCGCCGGCGCCTGCGGGTCGGTCATATCGATGCTGTCGATGGCGAACATGGGCCAGCTCTCTTGGGCAGACGGGTCTTTTGGGCAGATGGGGCATATACCCTAGCTCTGGCCCGAACGCCGCCCGATCGCAAGCCGGAAAGTGACGGCCTCAGCGCGCCGCCACCACCGCCGCCGCCGCGATCATCAGGCTGCCGGCGCCCCGGTTCAGCGCGCGGATGCGGGCCGGGCGGTCCAGCAGGTTGCGGGCCTTCATGCCGATCAGCACATGGCCGCCCACCACCACCACCTCGACCGCGGCGATGATCGCCAGCAGCAGGGCGGTATCGGCCACCCCCAGGGGCCGCACGCCAAGCGCGCCCGGAAGAAGTGCCAGATAAAAAATCGGCATCTTCGGGTTGCTGACATTGAGCAGGAAACCGGTGATGTAGAGCCGGAACACCCCGCCCGAGGTCGCCCGCGGCTTGATCACGGGTGCGGCCCGCCACATGGAGATGCCCATCCAGACCAGATAGGCGGCCCCCAGATACTGCACGAAGGCCAGCTGTTCGTTCATGGCCTGGGCGAGCGCGTTGAAGCCGATCGCGGCCAGGATCACGAAGCCGAAAATGCTGGTCACCACCCCCGCACCATAGGCCAGGCCATGGGCCGGGCCGTCGGCCACGGTCTTCGACAGGATGGTGACGTTGTCGGGGCCGGGGCTGGCGGCGAACACGAAAAAGGCGATGGTGAAGGTCAGGATGGTCTGCAGATCCATGGCGCCCCTCCGTCAGATGGCCGTGGCGGTGGCTTCGGATGTCGCATCGAAGCGGAAATAGCCGCCGGGGGCGTAATCCGTCCCGACGGATTTATAGCGGCTTGCGGGGGCATCGAAGCCGAAATCGAGATAGTGCAGCAGGGCGTTGCGAACCTGGGGCGTGTCGATCGTCACCGGCGGCAGCGTCAGCTCCCGCCCCGGCCGGTCATGGGCCAGATGGCGGAAAATCCGATCGCGGATGCCGATGCCTTCGGGCATGCGGATCTTGGGCCGGTCGATCATGACATCGGCAATCTCGCCGCGAAAGGCCTCGCGCAGGATCCACTTCTCCACGCCGCCGCGCAGCTTCAGGTCGAACGGCAGGGCCATCGCGAAATCGACCAGCGCCCGGTCCAGAAACGGCACCCTGCATTCCACGGAATGGGTCATGCTGGCCCGGTCGGTGCGTTGCAGATCGGTGCGGTGCAGATTGCCCACCCGATAGGTGGTCAGGGCATAGGGGTCGGCGGCGGTGCGGAACATGTCGTAGCCGGCGAAGAGTTCGTCGGCGCCGTCACCGGCGATCGCGACCTTGAAGCCGTTGGCCCGGACGGTGGCATGCACGGCGGACATCGAGATCATGTCCGAGATGTCGACCGGCTCGAAGAACTCGCCGTCGAAGATGGCACCCCGGATCCGCCGCGGGATCATCTCGGGCGCGAAACCGGTGACGATATGGCGGATGCCGCGCTCGGCGCAGAAGGCGCGGGCGAAGGCCAGATCCTCGCTGTCTTCGGTCCCCACCGAAAACGCGGTGACGTCGGGGTGGTGGCGGGTCGCCAGGTGCAGCAGGATGGTGCTGTCCAGCCCGCCCGAGAAGATCACCGCCAGCGGCAGGTCGGTCTGCACCTGCCGGCGGACGGCTGCATCCAGCAGGGCCCGGCAGCGGCCGACCGGGTCGGGCCCGATGACGGCCGGGTCGTGCGCCGCCTGAAAGCCGGCATAGCGGCTGATCCGGCCATCGGCCCAGACATGGCCGGGGGCAAGCTCGGTCACGCCGGCGATCAGGCCGATGAAGGCCTTGCGTTCCGACGCGAAGGCCACCCAGCCGCCGGCCGTGGCCATGTAGAGCGGTTTGATGCCCAGATGGTCGCGGGCGGCAAAACTGCTGCCGGTGGCGGGATCATGGATCACGAAGGCGAAGATGCCGTCCAGCCGGTCCACACAGGCCGGCCCCCAGGCGCCGAAGGCCGCCAGCACGGTTTCGGTGTCCGATGCGGTGCGGAAGTGATGGCCGCCGGCCTCGAGTTCCGCACGCAGCTCTTCATGGTTGTAAATTTCGCCATTCATCACGATCAGTCGGCCGCTTGCCGGGTCGACCACCGGCTGACGGCCATGGGCGCGGTCGACGATCGCCAGCCGGTTGGTGCCCATGGCGCCGCCCGCGCCCTGCGCCTCCCGGCCCTGCGCGCGCCGGCCCTGCACGCGCCGGCCCTGCGCACGTCGGACTGGCAGCAGCAGATGTTCGGCGAAGTTCCAGCTGTCGCCCCGATGGCGCAGCGCGCCCAGCATGCGCATCAGCGCCGCCGCCGGATCGACCGGCGGCGGCAGGTCGGGGGTGGCCGCCAGCGGCAGGATGGCTGCAATACCGCACATGGGCTCAGTCTCCTTCGCCGCCAGGCATGCTGCGGGTGCCGATGGCGACCAGCGCCGTGCGCGCCAGCCGCGCCGTCCAGCCATGGGCGGAGGGTGCAACCCGGATCGCGCCCAGCGTGTCGGGCAGGGCGGCGGCAATCCGGGCGCGGCGGCTGGCCGGCGTGTCGCCCGCACCCACCAGATCGTACATCCGGTCCAGATGGTCGAGCAGGGCATCGCGCGCCGCTGCGGCGTCGGCACCGTGCAGGGTGAAGGGGTCGTCGATATCCATCACCCGCACGTCGCGGAAGCCGGCCGCGGTCAGCAGGCCGAACATTTCGCTTCGGGTGAAATGGCGGTGGGGATGGCCGGTGCGCGACCAGGGATGAACCACCCGGTCGAACCAGCGGGCGGTGCTGCCGCCGGTTTCAAAATCATGCAGCACCAGCCGGCCGCCCGGGCGCAGGGTCCGGAAGGCCTCGGCCACGGCCGTGGGGCGGTCGTCGTCGCTCAGATGATGGCTGCCATAGGCGATCAGCACGCCGTCGAGCGCCCGGTCGCGGATCAGGCTGTGGGTGGCCGACTGGCGCAGCGCCGGCAGGCCGCGGGCCAGGCAGGCCTCCACCATCAGCCGCGACAGATCGGCCGACAGGATCACCGGTCCGGGTGCATCCAGCCCGGCTGCGAAGCGGGCCAGCGTCCCGTCGCCGCCCAGCACGTCCAGCAGCAGGGTGTCCGGCCCCGGGATCCGGTCAAAGCCCGGCGAAAACAGGCGGAGCAGGGCCGCCATGCCCGGCGCGCGGTTGTCGGTGGCGCGCTGGGCCTGGTTATAGGCGGCACCGCGGCCGCCGGCGCCGGTTTCTTCGAATTCCCACGAGACCAGGTTCATCGCAGCCACCGCATCGCCAAGGGCCGAGGGGGTGGTGCGGGCCGGATCCAGCAGCCGGTCGAGCACGGGATGCCGGCTGCGGAGCCTCTCCAGCGCCTGGACGGCAGGCAGATCGTTCAGATAGAGCGGTTCGGCTATGACGGACTGATCGAAGGCCAGCATCGCGACACCATGTCGGTGACGGACGGCGTGGGGAGCCGCGGTCCGGAGATGAATTGATCTCCGGATGCTGTACCGTTTTCAACTTTTGATCAATATGGATTCAAAGATAGAAACGTTATGCGGAATATCCCCGGTCATCGAACCGGTCCCAGGCCGGCACCCCGGCGAAACGGGCGACCAGGAAGTCGATCAGCAGCCGCGACTTCGCCGCCAGATAGCGGTTGGGGGCATAGAGCGCGAAGATGTCGAGCGATGTGGGCGGATGGTCGGGCAGCACCACCGCCAGCCGGCCGGCGGCGATATCGGGGCCGGTGATGAAGCTGGGCAGCGCGGTGATCCCGTTGCCGGCAACCGCCGCCGCGCGCAGCACCTCGCCATTGTTGCAGCACATGGTGGCGTTGAGATCGGCGCGGATCGTGCCGCCGTCGGGGGTGGTGAGGGCCCATTTCTGAAGGCTGGTGCTGTGGCCATAGACCAGGCAGCGATGCCGGGCCAGATCCTCAGGGGTTTCGGGGGTGCCATGGGCGGCCAGATAGCCGGGGGCGGCGACCAGCAGCCGGCGGCAGGGGGCCAGCCTGCGGGCGATCAGGCTCGAATCCTCCAGCTGGCCGATGCGGATGGTGACGTCGACCCCTTCCTCCAGCGGGTTCACGAACCGGTCCGACAGCACCATCTCGACCTTCAGATCGGGCCAGAGCCCGGCGAAATCGGCGATCGCATCGCCCAGATGCAGGGTGCCGAACGACATGGGGGCGTTCAGCTTCAGCGTGCCGCGCGGCTGGTCGTGCAGCTGCGCCACCTGCAGCTCGGTCTCGTCGATCGCGGCCAGGATGTCCAGGCAGCGTTCGTAATAGGCCCGGCCGGCATGGGTGGGGCTCACCCTGCGGGTGGTGCGGTCCAGAAGCCGGGCACCCAGCAGATGTTCAAGCTCTGCCACCGCCTTGCTGACGGCGGATCGGGTGAGGCCCAGCTTGCGCCCGGCCTCGGCGAAACTGCCGGTCGTCACCACCCTGGTGAAGGCCTGCATCGCATCCAGCTTGTCCATGAAGGCCCTCGTCCGCCTGATCCCTCCCCATGGCATAGCATTTCGGGGGCCGCCCCGGCGAGCGGATCAGCCCATGCCGAGCAGATGATAGATGCGTTTGGTATAGGCGCCGAATTCCGGCGTCGCCTTCATGTCCAGGGTCCGCGGATGGGGCAGGTCGATCGGGAAATGATCGGCCATCCGCGCGGGGCCGGCGGTCAGCACTGCGCATTGCGAGCCCAGGAACACCGCTTCCTGGATCGAATGGGTCACGAAGATGATGGTCTTGCGGCTCTCGCCCCAGATCCGCAGCATCTCCAGATTCATCTTCTCGCGGGTCAGTGCGTCCAGCGCACCGAAGGGTTCGTCCATCAGGATCAGCTTGGGGTCGTGGACCAGCGCCCGGGCGATGGCCGCGCGCTGCTGCATGCCGCCCGACAGCTCGTAGGGGTATTTGGTCTCGAAGCCCGACAGGCCGACCATGGCCAGCAGCTCGCGTGCCCGCGCCTCGGCCTCGCGCCGGGGCAGGCCCAGGATCTGCGCCGGCAGGATCACGTTCTGCAGGATGGTGCGCCATTTCAGCAGCAGGGCCTGCTGGAACACCATGCCGACATCGCGGCCGGGGGTGAAGGCAGAGCTGGCGTTGCCGATGCGGACCTCGCCCTCTTCGGCATCATGCAGCCCCGCCAGGATCTTGAGCAGGGTGCTCTTGCCGCAGCCCGAGGGGCCGACCAGCGAGACCATCTCGCCCTCGTTCACATCCATGGTCACATCCGACACCGCAACGAATTCGCGGGTGCCGGTGCGATAGACCTTGCGCACGCCCTTCAGCCGGATCAGCGGCTCGGGCGTGGTGTCGATGCGGGCGGCATTCAGGGTCATGACAGCCAGCGCTCCAGGTTTTCGGCCACGAAGGCGTCGTCGGACAGATCGGCATGCATCCGGCACACCCGGTCGAGTTCCGCCGCCTGGCCCGGGCTCAGCCCTTCTTCCGGATCCAGGCACCAGATGCCCTCCAGCAGGCCCTGGCGGCGCAGGATCTCGTGACAGCCGGCGATGCAGCCGTGGAAATCATTCGCGACGTCGAAGAAGGCGGCGTTGCAGTCGGTGACGCGCGAATCGAGCGCCAGCAGATCGGCCGGCACGTCGCCGCCACCTGCTGCCGCCTTCAGCCGCTCCAGCATCAGGACCGCCTGTCTTGTCCAGACCGACCAGTGGCCGAGCAGCCCGCCGCGGAAGCGCAGCGTCACGGGTGCCCCATCCCGCATCACCGTGAACGGGGTCAGCAGGTCGAGCACGATATGGTCGTCATTGCCGGTATAGAGCGTCACCCGATCTTCCGCCCGCGCCGCGACCACGCCGCGGATGACGTCGAGCGTGCGATAGCGGTTGAAGGGGGCGACCTTGATCGCGATGACATTGTCGATCGCCGCGAACCGCGACCAGAAATCGGCATCCAGCGACATTCCGCCGACCGCAGGTTGCAGGTAGAAGCCGATCAGCGGGATCTCTTCCGCAACCCGGGCGCAATGGGCGATCAGCGCGTCGGTGTCCTGGCCCGCCATCGCCGCCAGGCTCAGCAGCCCGGCGTGATAGCCGAGGCCCACTGCCGTCTGCGCCTCGGCCACCGCCTGATCGGTGGGGCCGGCCAGGCCCGCCACCATCACCAGCGGCCGGTCGGTCCAGGCCTTTGCATCGGCCATGGCGGCACCCAGCACCGGTTCGTACAGCCCCACCTGGCGGATCGCGAACTGGGTGGTGTGCACGCCGACCGCCAGCCCGCCGACACCGGCATCGACGTAATAGCGGGTCAACGCCCGCTGGCGGCGCCGGTCGAAACGCCGGTCCCGGTCCAGCGCCAGTGGATGGGCGGGGATCGCGGTGCCGGTCCGGATCCGCTCCAGGATCTCCGGCGGCAGGGTCGAGCGGTGCAGGGTCATCGGGTGTTTTCCTTCCGACGAAGTTTCCCATGACCACCATCGTTCACGATGGTGGTCATAAGCCGCCATTGAGGCGGCGGTCAAGGGCGCGGCAGCGCCCGCCCGACGAGGGGCTGACAGGACTCGCTACCCGAATTCGGGGCCGGCGGCGGCATAAAGATGAGCGGGGGTGCCAAGCGGTGTTGCCTGGGCCAGCGCCATACGCAGGAACGGGCGGCGGGGCGTGAAGCCGCGGTCCCGCAGCTGGTCGGTGAGGCCGGCATGATGGTCGGCAAGATCGATGATCACCGGGCCCGAGACGGCTGCGATCGCCGCCTCGATCAGCCGCGCTGCGGTGCTTTCGTCCTCGGCGACCACCGGCCCGATCTGGGTGGCGACCCGGCCGGGGCGGCCCAGGGCGAAGCCGCCGCCGGTGTCCGCGATCAGCGCCGGGGCGCCGCTCGTGGCAAGCCGGGCCAGCAGCTCCGGGCGGGGGGCGCCAAGGGCCGCGGCATCGGCCCCGGCGATCCGCGGCAGGTCGGCGGGGCCGACGCTGCGCACGCCCCCGGCCGCCTGGTCGCCGCCGGTGCCGTCCCATCGGGTCAGGCCGAACCAGGGCAGGAAGCCGAGCGGGCGGTAGACCCGTTCCCCTGCCGGCGTTGCATCCAGCACCGGCAGCAGGCCCCGTGCGCGGCAATGGTCCAGGCAGACCTTCAGGATCTGCGTGCCGAGCCCGCCGCCCCGCCGGTCGTCCCGGACCAGCACCATGCCGATCCAGGCGACCTTTGGCCCATGGGCGATCACCGCGCCGGTTGCGACCGGTCTTCCGCCCTCGGTGATGCCGAAGACGGTGCCCGACCGGAAGAAGGTCATCCAGTCGGCCGCGGTCTGGTTCCAGCCGGCCGCGGTCGAGAGCGCCCGGCAGTCATCAAGGGCGTCGGGCGTAAGCGGCGCCGGCTCAGTAGGTGCCATCCCGCACCTCGAACCGGGTCGGCTTGCCGAAGGCCGGCCGTTCCGCCGCCACCCAGTCCGCCACCCAGTCGATCATCCGGTTGAGCGGCACCAGCGGGTAGCCGAACAGCCCGGCCGCCTGGGCCGTGTTGGTCAGCCAGGCGGTCGGCGCCTCGATGCCGGTGATCACCGCCTCGCGGCCCAGCCGTTCGGCGAAGGTGCGCGCCAGCCAGCGCACCGCGATCGTCTCGGGCCCCGAGACGTTGATCGGGCTGGTCGGATCGGTGCAATGGGCCAGGCAGCGCAGCGCCTGGGCATTGGCATCGCCCTGCCAGATGACGTTGACATGGCCCATGGTCACGTCGACCGGCTCGCCGTCGCGGACCTTGCGGGCCACGTCGAACAGCACGCCATAGCGCAGATCCACGGCATAGTTCAGCCGGAACAGCCGGCCGGGGGTGCCGTAGCGTTCCGAGAAATGGCCGAAGATCCGTTCGCGCCCGATGCACGATAAGGCGTATTCGCCGGGCGGGTTCAGGATGCTGTCTTCCGTCGAACCCTGGCTCGACACGTCGACGAAGGGATAGACGCAGCCGGTGGAGAAGGCGACGATCCGGCTGTCGCGGAAATGCCCGGCCACCATCGACGGCACATGGACGTTCATCGCCCAGGTGAGATTGGCCGAGCCGGTGGCGCCGAACTTGCGCCCGGCCATGAACACCACATTGCGCAGCCGCGGCAGGGCGGCGATGGCGTCGGGATCCATCAGATCGCAGGCGATGGTCTCGACGCCATGGGCCTCCAGGCTGTCGCGCAGGCCCGGTTCGCTGAACCGGGCGACGCCGATCACGCGCTTGTCGGGGGCGGCATTGCGGGCGAGGCGGGCGAGCGTCGGGCCCATCTTGCCGCCGACGCCCAGTACCATGATGTCGCCGTCGATCGAGGCGAGGTCGGCGCCGAGCGCCCGCGACGGGCGGGTCAGGAAGTCGTCCAGCGCCTCGGGGCCGTCGAAACGGTCGGGGAAGGCGGCGTCATCGAGCCAGACGGTCATTTCATCCTCGCATCCTTGGGGAGGAACAGGTGTTCGGCGGCGAGCACCGCGAGATAGAGGGCGAGGCCGAGCAGGGTCAGCATCACCACCGCCATGAACATGGCGGGCGTGTCGAGCGAGGCCTGAACCTGGATCATCAGGTAGCCGAGGCCGCGTTCCGAGGCGATGAATTCGCCCACCACCGCGCCGGCCACGGCCAGGATCGCGGCCACCTTCATGCCCGAGAACAGATAGGGCAGGGCGCCCGGCAGCTGGATGTAGCGGAAGGCCTGCCAGCGCGAGCCCTTAAGCGAGCGCACCAGGTCGAGCAGGTCGGGCTCCACTTCCTTCAGGCCGCGCGCGGTGGTCAGCAGGATCGGGAAGAAGCAGAGCAGGAAGGTGATGAGGATGTTGGTGCCGATGCCATAGCTGAACCAGACGATCACCAGCGGGCCCAGCGCCACCTTGGGGATCATGTTCAGCGTCACCAGCAGCGGAAAGACCAGCAGGGTCAACGGCTTCGACCACGAGAAGGCGAGGGCGAGCGCCACCCCCACCACCACCGACAGTGCATAGCCGCCGAAGATCTCGGCCGCGGTGACGGCGGTATTGCCCAGCCAGTCATAGCCTTCGCCGCCGAGTGTGGCGAGGACGGCCGCCGGGGACGGCAGGATGAAGGCGGGCAGGTCTGCCAGGCGAACCGTCAGCTCCCAGAGCGCGATCGCGCCCAGATGGACGGCGACGACCACCGCCTGGCGCCGGCGTGCCGCCGCCCGTTCGGCCTTCACCTCGGCCGCCGCGCCCGCGCTGCGGGCGTCCTCCTCCACGAGGCTGGTCATGACATGGCATCCCTCTTCGAACGGCCCTGGTGAACGGGTGCCGGCCCGCGGACGGCCGGCGTCCGGTTCCCTCGGCCTCACCCTCCGGCCACAAAACAAGGCTAGGGCCGCTGGATTTCTGAGTCAACTAAACAGTTGACTTAATTTCACCCGGTCGCGCCCGCCACCGGCCGCAGGGCCGAGAGCACGAAATCGATGACATGGCGCCGCCGGCGAGAGACCTCGCGCGCCGAATCCAGGTTGGTATCGAAAATGGCGGAAAGGGTGTGATTGTTGGCGAAGAAGAAATAGGCAAGACCTGCGATCGAGATATAGACGTTGATCGCATCCATATCGTCGCGGAACACCCCCTCGCGGGCACCGCGGGTCAGGGTTTCCTCGATCATCACGATCAACGGCGAATGCATCGCCTGAATCTGGGGCGAATCCTTGACATGCCGGGCCTCGTGGCGGTTCTCGTCGTTGAGCAGCGCGACCAGCTCGGGATGTTCGGCCAGATGGTCGAAGGAGAAGCCGACCAGCCGCTCCATCGCCGCCACCGCCGGCAGATCGGCCAGATGCAGGGCCTGTTCGCGTGCGCGGATTTCGCCATACACCTGTTCCAGCGCGGCGCGGAACAGGTCCTCCTTGTTGCCGAAATGATGATAAACCAACTGCTTGTTGACGCCGGCCCGCTGCGCGATCTCGTCGACCCGCGATCCGGCCAGGCCCTTGTCGGCGAATTCGGCGATCGCGGCGCCGAGCAGGGCGCGCCGTGTCGCCTCGGGATCGCGCTTCTGGCGAGCAGGACGCTTGTCGTTCATCCGCGGGGAGTCGTTCATCGGGGCCACTTCCAAATTATCAACCAACCAGTTGATTTAACATTGCCCGGTCCCGGGGTGAAGCGCTAAGCTTTTCCGCGACAGGGCCGTAACGCCTTCCTTACCACAATGGAAGCGGCGGTGCCGATCAGGGAAAAGTCTGGCCTCACCGGGAAAAGTCAGGGAGTTGAAGGGCATGAAGATCACGGGGATCCGTGCTGCGGTGGCAGCGGCGATGGCCGCGACCGTCTGGGTGCAGCCGGCCGCGGCGGCGGAACAGGTCGATCTGGTGCTGAACTGGGTGCCGACCGCCGACCATTCGCCCTATTACTACGCCAGGGCCCAGGGCTGGTATGAAGAGGCCGGCATCGATCTCGACATCCAGACCGGCAAGGGCTCGGGCGTGTCGGCCCAGCGCGTCGGCGCCGGGGCGTCGAAGATCGGCATCGCCGACATGGCGACCGCCCTGCTGGCGAAGAGCAAGGGCGCCGACCTGACCGCGGTGATGGTGGTCTATGCCAACTCGCCGCAAGGTTTCTACTGGTTGAAGAGCCATGGCATCACCGGGCCCGCCGACTTTCCCGGCCATAAGATCGGCAACCCGCCGAGCGATGCCTCGCGGGTGATGTGGCCGGCCTTCGCGCAGAAGGTCGGGATCGATCCGGGCTCGGTCAGCTTCGTGAATGTCAGCCCGCAGGCCAAGATGGCCTCGCTCAAGAGCGGCGCGATCGACGTCACCACCGATTTCTATAACGAACACGATCTGAAGGTGCGCGAGTTCGGCGACGATCTGGGCTTCGTGGCCTGGCGCGATATCGGCATCAACCCCTATGGCAATGCGATCATCGTCAATGGCGATTTCCTGAAAGACAAGCCCGAGGTGGTGGAGGCCTTCACCCGGGTCAGCCAGCGCGCTTTCGCGGCCTGCGTCCAGGACGTCACCCCCTGCCTTCAGGCGCTGCTCGCGGCCGCCTCGGGGTTGACCGAAGCCAACCAGCGCGACCAGTGGAACCGGGTGAAAGAGCTGATGCGCGACCCGACCACCACCGGCACGGCCCTCGGCGCCTTCGACCCCGAGCGGGTCGCGGCCGATTACAAGCTGGTCGAGACCTATTTCGGGATCGAGAAGCCCTTCGACGTGACCCGTGCCTATACCAATGATTTCCTGGATCACGACATCCGCATGACCGCGGAGTGAGCGGCCGGATTGTATCCATTTCAGACACAGTCCGGCCGAAACTGGCTGAATTGTGGGGTGGGGTGGTCGGATCTATCTTCCTCTCAACGGTCCCGCGGTGGACCTCCCGCAAGCAGGGGAACCAGGATCATGACCACCATCATCCGTCGTGCAGAAGACCGCGGCCATGTCGATTTCGGCTGGCTGAACAGCCATCACAGCTTCTCGTTCGGGCATTATTTCGACCCGAACCATATGGGCTTCGGCCCGCTGCGGGTGATCAACGACGACCGGGTCGCCCCGGCCGGCGGTTTCCCCACCCATCCGCATCGCGA
The DNA here is from genome assembly GCF_039634785.1 of Tistrella mobilis. Taxonomy (NCBI): domain Bacteria; kingdom Pseudomonadati; phylum Pseudomonadota; class Alphaproteobacteria; order Geminicoccales; family Geminicoccaceae; genus Tistrella; species Tistrella mobilis. The sequence continues at coordinate 44,912 of NZ_JBBIAB010000031.1, forward strand.
CATGGAGATCATCTCCTATGTGCTGGAGGGCGGGCTTGAGCATCGCGACAGCCTGGGCACCGGCTCGGTCATCCGCCCGGGCGACGTGCAGCGGATGACCGCCGGCACCGGCATCCGGCACAGCGAGTTCAACGCCTCGCGCACCGATCCGGTGCACTTCCTGCAGATCTGGATCATCCCCGAGGCCGAGGGTCTGGCCCCCGGCTACGAGCAGAAGACCTTTGCCGAGGCCGAGAAGACCGGCCGGCTGCGCCTGGTCGGCTCCCGCACCGGCCGCGAGGGCTCCATCACCATCCATCGCGATGTCGATCTTTATGCCGGCCTGCTGCCCGAGGGGGCGGCCGCCAGCCATGATCTGGCCCAGGGCCGCATCGCCTGGGTCCAGGTCGCCCGCGGCAGGGTGAAGCTGGGCGACGAGGTGCTGAAGGAAGGCGACGGCGCCGCCATCACCGGCGGCCGCATCGACCTCGCCGGGCTCGACGGCGCCGAGGTGCTGGTCTTCGACATGGCGGCATGACGCCAGGGCATATCAGGGCGCCCGCTTCGGATTGCGCCATCCGGGGCGGGCGTCTTCTTGCGTATTGCGGGCCACGATCCGGACCGGGGGCTTCGAAAATCGGCCGCGACGGGTCATGAATGGAATTGAAGCGCGGCGACCCGGCTTACATAGTGTGGTATACCGTGCCCGCCGTCCCCCGGGGCCTGTCTCAGGGGCGGTACACAAGAAGCCCATATGCGCGCCGGTCTCCGCGCGCGCCGCGTCCTTGAGGATCCCCCATGCCCGCCTATCGTTCCCGCACCACCACCCATGGCCGCAACATGGCCGGCGCCCGCGGTCTGTGGCGCGCGACCGGTATGAAGGACGACGATTTCGGCAAGCCGATCATTGCCGTGGTCAACTCCTTCACCCAGTTCGTGCCGGGCCATGTGCACCTCAAGGATCTGGGGCAGATGGTGGCGCGCGAGATTGAAAGCGCGGGCGGCGTCGCCAAGGAATTCAACACCATCGCGGTCGATGACGGCATCGCCATGGGCCATGACGGCATGCTGTATTCGCTGCCCTCGCGCGAACTGATCGCCGACAGCGTCGAATACATGGTCAATGCCCATTGCGCCGATGCGATGGTCTGCATTTCCAACTGCGACAAGATCACCCCCGGCATGCTGATGGCGGCGCTACGCCTCAACATCCCGGTGGTCTTCGTCTCGGGCGGGCCGATGGAGGCCGGCAAGGTGGTGCTGGGCGGCGAGAAGAAGGCGCTGGACCTGGTCGACGCCATGGTCGCCGCCGCCGACGACCGGATTTCGGAAGACGACGTCAAGGTCATCGAGCGTTCGGCCTGCCCGACCTGCGGGTCGTGCTCGGGCATGTTCACCGCCAATTCGATGAACTGCCTGACCGAGGCGCTGGGCCTGTCGCTGCCGGGCAACGGCTCGACGCTCGCCACCCATGCCGACCGCAAGCGGCTGTTCCTGGAAGCCGGCCATCTGATCGTCGATCTGGCCCGGCGCTATTACGAGCAGGACGACGCCACCGCCCTGCCGCGCGGCATCGCCACCCGGGCGGCCTTTGCGAATGCCATGACGCTGGACATCGCCATGGGCGGGTCGACCAACACCGTGCTGCACCTGCTGGCCGCGGCGCAGGAGGGTGAGGTCGATTTCACCATGGCCGATATCGACCGGCTGTCGCGCCGGGTGCCGGTGCTGTGCAAGGTGGCGCCCGCGGTCAGCCATGTGCATATGGAAGACGTCCACCACGCCGGCGGCATCATGGCGATCCTGGGGGAGCTGGACCGCGCCGGCCTGCTGGATACCTCCGTGCCGACGGTCCATGCCGAGACGCTGGGCCATGCGCTCGACCGCTGGGACGTGAAGCGGACCAATGCCGCCTCGGTGCATGATTTCTACCGCGCCGCCCCCGGCGGCGTGCCCACCCAGACCGCCTTCAGCCAGGATCGCCGCTTCGATGCGGTCGATCTGGATCGCGAGACCGGCGTCATCCGCGATATCGACCATGCCTACTCCAAAGACGGCGGTCTGGCGGTGCTGTTCGGCAACATCGCGCTCGACGGCTGCATCGTGAAGACGGCGGGTGTGGATGACTCGATCCTCACCTTCAAGGGCCCGGCGCGGATCTTCGAAAGCCAGGATGCGGCGGTGTCCGGCATTCTGGGCGGCAAGGTTTCCGCCGGCGACGTGGTGCTGATCCGCTATGAAGGCCCGCGCGGCGGCCCGGGCATGCAGGAAATGCTCTATCCCACCAGCTATCTCAAGTCCAAGGGGCTGGGCAAGACCTGCGCGCTGGTGACCGACGGCCGCTTCTCGGGCGGGTCCTCGGGCCTGTCGATCGGCCATGTCTCGCCGGAAGCGGCCGAAGGCGGCGCCATCGGCCTGGTCGAGGAAGGTGACATCATCGAGATCGACATCCCCGGCCGCCGCATTCATCTGGCGGTCGACGACGACACCCTGGCCGCCCGCCGTGCGGCGCAGGAGGCGAAGGGCTGGAAGCCGGCCGAACCGCGCAGCCGCAAGGTGTCGAAGGCGCTGCAGGCCTATGCCATGCTGACCACCAGTGCCGCCCAGGGGGCCGTGCGCCGCATCCCGGCCGCGGACTGATCCCTCCGTCAGGTCCCGGCCACTGCGAACCCCGCCATCGGCAGCGATGGCGGGGTTTCGTTCGTCCGGCGGGCGGATCATCCTGCGATATGTATAGGCAATTGACGCCGGGTGATCCGCTGTGCTGCTATGAGTTTATGCAAAGCAAAGACCCGCGGCCCGATCCGCGGGCACAGGGGTGACCGGGTCAGGACCATCAGCGTCCGTTCACATACGGGGGACCAGTTCATGAAGCTTCGTCGGAACATCGGCATGGCCGCCGCCATGGCCGGTCTTGCGGCCGTGGCGATCGCCGCGCCCGCCTCCGCCGAGACCACAAAGGTGACCATCGGCCTGTCGGGCTGGACCGGCTTCGCGCCGCTGACGCTGGCGAAAGAGGCCGGCATCTTCGAAAAGCACGGGCTGGACGTCACCCTGAAGAAGATCCCGCAGGCCAGCCGCCATCTGGCGCTCGCCTCCGGCGACATTCAGTGCGCGGCGACCACGGTCGAAACCTGGATCGTGTGGAACGCCAACGGCGTGCCGGCGAAGCAGATCTTCCAGATGGACAAGTCCTATGGCGCCGACGGCATCGCGGTGCGCAGCGACGTCAACGGCTTTGCCGATCTGAAGGGCAAGACGGTCGCGGCCTCGGCGCCCGGCACCTCGCCCTATTTCCTGCTCGCCTGGATGCTGCACAAGAACGGCATGAAGATGTCGGATGTGAAGGTGGTGAATATGGAGCCGGGGCCGGCGGCCCAGGCCTTCGTCGCCGACCAGAACGATGCGGCGATGACTTACGAGCCCTATCTCTCCACCGTCCGCAACGCCCCCGACAAGGGCAAGATCCTGGCGACCACGCTGGATTATCCGGCGGTGATGGATACCGTCGGCTGCACCCCGGCCTTCCTGTCGGAAAACCCCGCCGCCGGCAAGGCGCTGGCCGACAGCTATTTCGCGGCGCTTGAGATGATCGCGGCCGACAAGGACAAGGCCTATGGCATCATGGGCGCCGATGTGAAGCAGACCGCCGAGGCCTTCGGCAATTCGGCGCAGTATCTGCGCTGGCAGGACAAGGCGGCGAACCAGGCCTTCTTCGAGGGCGAGTTCAAGACCTTCTCGGCCGAGGCGGCCGATCTGCTGCTCGAAATCGGCGTGATCAAGCAGAAGCCGGATATCGACGCGATCGTCGACACCAGCTACATCAGGTAACGTGCGGCACCTGGCCTGCGGCGGGGTGGGGCATGGCCTTCCGCCCCGCCCATGCCCGGCCTCCGTCGCCTTTTCTCTCCGACCCAAAGACCTGGTTGAACCCCATGCTCCGACCTTTCGAGCCGGTCAGCCCGCGCACGCGGATCCTGCTCGGCATCGGCTTTTTCGTGCTGTTCACGGCCGGCTGGGCGGTGGCGACCTTCGGCGGCTTCGTCTCGCCGACCTTCCTTGCCGACCCGCTCACCATGCTCGCCGACGGCTGGTCGCTGCTGGCCGACCAGGGCTTCCTGTCCGATATCGGCATGACGGTCTGGCGGGTGGTCGGCGGTTTCGCCATGGCCGCCGTCATCGCCGTGCCGCTCGGCATCGCCATGGGGGCCTACAAGCCGATCGAGGCGCTGTTCGAGCCCTTCGTCTCCTTTGCCCGCTACCTGCCGGCCTCGGCCTTCGTGCCGCTGCTGATCCTCTGGGCCGGCATCGGCGAGATGCAGAAGCTGCTGGTGATCTTCATCGGCTCGGTCTTCCAGATCACCCTGATGGTGGCGGTGCAGGTCGGTGCCACCCGGCGTGATCTGGTCGAAGCGGCCTATACGCTCGGCGCCCGCGATCGCGGCATTCTCCGCCGGGTGCTGCTGCCGGCCAATGCCCCCGACATCGCCGAGACCCTGCGCCTGGTTCTGGGCTGGGCCTGGACCTATGTCATCGTGGCCGAACTGATCGGCGCCTCGTCGGGCATCGGCTATATGATCATCAATTCCCAGGCGCTGATGGCCACCGGTCAGATCATTTTCGGCATCATCGTCATCGGGGTGATCGGGCTGATTTCCGACGTGCTGTTCAAGCTGGCGAACCGCCGCCTCTTCGCATGGCGGCTGGCATGAGCGGCGGGCTGATCGTCGAAAACGTCAGCCGCACCTTCCCGGGTGTGCGCGGCGGCAAGCCGACGCTGGCGCTCCAGCCCACCGATCTGGTGGTGCCGGACAACGACTTCGTCTCGATCCTGGGTCCGTCGGGCTGCGGCAAGTCGACCCTCCTGCGGATCATCGCCGGGCTCGACCGTCCGTCGACCGGCCGGGTGACGCTCGACGGGCGCGAGATCACCGGCCCCGGCGCCGATCGGGGCATGGTCTTTCAGTCCTACACCCTGTTCCCGTGGCTGACCGTCGCACAGAATATCGGCTTCGGCCTGCGCGAAAAGGGCATGGCCGAGGCCGAGCGGCGCGAGATCGTCGGGCGTTTCATCGATCAGGTCGGGTTGCGCGGCTTCGAGAATCACTGGCCCAAGCAGCTTTCCGGCGGCATGCAGCAGCGCACCGCCATCGCCCGGGCGCTGGCCAACGACCCCAAGATCCTGCTGCTCGACGAACCCTTCGGCGCGCTCGACAACCAGACCCGCGGCCTGATGCAGGAACTGCTTCTCGGCATCTGGGAAAGCGCCCGCAAGACCGTCATCTTCGTCACCCACGACATCGAAGAGGCGATCTTCGTGGGCTCGCGCGTCATCACCATGTCGGCGCGCCCCGGCCGGATCAAGGCGATCACGCCGGTACCGCTGGCCCATCCGCGCCACTACACCGTCAAATCCAGCCCCGAATTCAGCGAACTCCGCGCAAAGCTGACCGAGGAGATCCGGGCGGAGGCGATCCGGGCGGCGGGGGATCACTAGTACTACAGTTTCGTTTTTAGGAAAGCCGTGATTCTCTGCGTTCCAGCATGGGGAGGCAGGGCCAATGACGGTTTCCGAGTGGTCAGGAACGCTGATCAAGTGGCAAACAGCGCTTGATGACTTAAAGGCACA